>CAZKWD010000095.1:0-4326 GCA_964556175.1 uncultured Rikenellaceae bacterium | reverse complement strand
CCGATTTCCTCCGGTGAAACCACCTCCAGGACCATGTCTGGAAAAAACTGATCCACCAGTATCTTTTTTCGCCATAATTTTTACGGAATTGCCTGTATCTGAAATCTTCACCTTTACCGTAATTTCGCAAAGCAATGTAAGCAGTAAGCCTTAATCCCCATACAGCAACCATAGCCATGACTATGATCTTCCGGGTTTCATTACCCTCTCCCTGCAGGAAGTATAATCCGGCGGCCAGTACAAAACCAAATCCCCAGAAAATATCCACGACACTGACATTTTTTTTGATGATGCTTATTATCCACAGCAGGGTCATCATAACCATAATGACCGCAAGTGCCTGTAAATAAATCTGTAAGAATGTCATATCCGCATCACTATTCGTAAAGAAGGGCTACCGAGGCAGCACCTACTCCGGCATTGGCCCCAATAACAGGGGATATGTTTACAACCGAAACCGGCTTTTTACCGGTGAGATTCTCCATTTTTTCAGAATACCAGGATGCTGCCTCTTCATTATTGGCATGAAGAACAATATAGTTCCAGATATTTCTTTCCGGGGAATCTGATTTTATGTGAGTAATTACCTTTTCCATGTTTGACTTCTGGCTGAAAGCCTTATCGAACACTATTGCTTTACCGGTTTCATCAAGGGTAACAATAGGATTAATGTTTAGTATGCGTGCTATAAGACCCCTGGCGGAGGAAACCCTGCCTCCTTTAACCATATATTTCAATGTTCTGACACTGACAAATATCCGTGCTTTGCTGATCCATTTCTCAGTCATTGAAACAATCTGATCATGTGGCAGACCAGCCTCGATAGCCTGTGCTGCCCGCAGGATTATCAATCCCAGGGAGCCTGAGAGATTCTTTGAATTTATTACAGTCACAGGTTTGTTAAATTCACTGCTTATTGCCCTTGCTGCCTTCTGGCTGCTGTTAAAAGTACCGCTAAGCTTGTCGCTCAGATGGATGGCTATTATGGAGTCATAATGTGAAGCAAGATGTGAATAAAGATTCATGAATGCACTCTCATTGACCTGTGAGGATTTCGGGTAAACAGGACTTTCATCAAGCAGTTTGTAAAACTGTTCAGGTTGAATAGTAATTTTATCAAGATAATTATTCTCGCCAAAGCTGATATTAATCGGGAGCATGTTAACCTGGTAATGGTCAATAAGTTCCTGTGAAAGGTCACAGGCTGAATCGGTAACCAGAGCTATTTTCCACTTCCTTTGGTAAACAGCCTGGCTCTGGCGTATCATATCGTCAGCTTTTTGAAATGTAAGTGTCCCGTTATTTCTCAGTTCATCGAACAATCTGGCTGGAGTATTGGTATGTACATGAAGTCTCCGCAGCTTCTGCGAACCGGCAATTACAACGGAATCTCCGTACTTTTTAACAATGGTTTTAAGTGAGTTATTATCAAGAACACTATCCTTAATAATGGCTTCAGTGCAATACCTGTAAGTGACCTTTTCTGCAACAACCTCTTCAATTTTAGGGAATGATGCCGTTTCACTTTTTGACAATATCAGTTCCTTTACATTCCTGGAGCGTATGAATTCAATTATCCCCTCAACAAAAAGTACAAAACCTTTTGCTCCTGCATCAACGACATTATTCCTGGCAAGTATTTCAAGTTTAAATTTTGTTTCCCGCAGCGATCTTTTAAGTATTTCATGTGAGCTGACAAGCAGGTGATTAAAATCACTGAACCTGTGCCAGGTATGGTAAATATAGTCTGCCCATTCTTTGATTACAGTCAACATTGTCCCCTCAACAGGATTGGCAACAGCCTCATATACATATTTTACTGACTTCTGAATGCTTTCGGCAAATTCTTTCAGGGTGACAGATTTCAAATCCCCTGTTTCGGTGCTTAGACCGTAGAAAAACTGGGCAAAGATAATACCTGAATTTCCTCTTGCATTAATGAGTGTGGCTTCTGCTATCCTGTCGGCAGTTATTTTATATGACCTGTCAGGATGGAGTGATTCTATAACAGATCTGATTGTTGAGGCAAGATTGGTTCCTGTGTCCCCGTCATTAACAGGAAATACATTGATCCTGTTCAGCTCAACCTGGTTTTCTATAACTTTTTTTGCCCCGGCAATAAAAGTATAGTACAGATTACGGCCGTCCATTCTCTCCATCGGGGTAGAAACGAGTGTCATTTTTTATAAGAGTTTATGAATTGCAAAGTTACGAAATATATAACAGCCCTATTTACAAAATGTTCATGATCATTTCAAAGCTATTTAACTGCATATCTTCATAATTGCATTTTCTTTAAGAGATCCGGATAAAGATCATCCCTGACATAAATAAAATCAGGCTCCAGGACAAGCATCTGCTCATAGATTTCCTTTGCGGGAGAAAATTCATTAAGAGAACAATATGACTGTGCGATATCTATAAGAAGGTTTAAATAATTCCAGTTCTCTTTTGTGTTTGCGGGATCCTTTTCGAGGATTTCCCTTGCTTTAAGATAATAGCCGATTCCCCGTTTTATTGATCCTCCTGCCGATGCAGGCATATGAACCTGAACATTACCATTTTGTATATACGCCATATAATTATTACTATCCAGCTTAAAAGCCAGTTTTGCATACCTGATGCTTTTTAATCCGTAAAATGGAACCGAAAGGATATTATATTCCATCCTGAATCCATAAATAGCAGATTTATAGGCATATATTGTCGATAATCTGAAGTCCCTCTTTTCAAGGAGATCAATATTTTTCTGCATAAGATCAAGATATTCTTTCGCTTCCTCCTTTTTACTGAATCTGAGGCAATATCCTATATAACCATACTGGTAATCGACCAGTTCCAGGATTAGATCGTTACTTTTATTTTCTACAGTACTCATCCTGTTCATCACGTTTTTCCAGAGCTCCATATTATTGCTTATGTATGCATGATAAACCTCCGACCTGAAGGAAGCATTAATATCTGCTGCTGATATGACAAAAAACAAAATGATAAGCCTGTACTTAAACCAGTCCATTGAAATGTCCTTTATGTAATATTATCAAGAAATAAATCTTATTCTTTCCAAAGATATTTATTTAAAAAAACTGATTGAAAAAACCAGATTGATAATTAAGAATTCAAAAATTTTTATTATCTTTTTATTTTGAATCTAAAACCTGATCCGTATGAAAGAAAAACTGAAAAAAATACCAGTATTGAGTTATACGATTCCGGTCATAATACTATTATTATTGCTTACTGCTTTTACCGTCAGCAGGATTTCCTCACAGGAGGATTTAAAAAGCAAATATTCCTACAAGGATTTTGAATCGGCAAAAAAATGCCGGTCATGTCATCCCGGGATCTATCAGCAGTGGTCGCAGGCCATGATGTCGCAAGCATATACACATCACTGGGATGAAATAGAGTATTTCGATCTTGCAGTGCCGCATTCAGAGATTAAGCCCGACCTTAAGGAACACGTTGATGGTTGTAACGGTTGCCATACTCCCCTGGCATATATGGGAGGTAAAGAGTTTCCTCCGCCCAGACCGTCAGAAAACAGCATGGCAAACGAATCAGTATCGTGTGAAGTATGTCACCTTATACAATCGGCACAGACAGATCCTCCGGTAAATTACAGCTACTATATTGAGCCGGGCATGACAAAGTATGCCGTTCGTGAACCGGCCGTCAAATCACCCGCGCATAAGATAGTCACGAATGAATTTTTCAAAACTACCGAGTTTTGCGGTAATTGCCATAATGAAAAGAATCAATTTGACATTTGGGTAAAGAGCACCCAGCTCGAATGGAAGGAAGGGCCCTATTCCAAAGAGGGTGTGAGGTGCCAGGATTGCCATATGCCGAAAGGCGGTCCCTATCTTAACGCTCTTATGACCAAACCGTATGACGATGCGCGGCTTCATCTTTTCCATGGCGCTCATGATCCCGGAAAGGTAAGGGGAACTATTGAACTGAGAATAGAACCTGATATCCGTGAAGCTGAACCGGGAGAAAAAATAGTTTTCAGTGTGGTTCTTTTCAACCAGAAGACAGGACATAAGTTCCCCACCGGTTCTGTTGAAGACCGTATCGCATGGCTTCACGTAGAGGCTACAGATGTAAAAGGAAATGTATATCATTTACCGGTCGACAAAAAAGGTTTTGAAGGAGAGGAGTATACAATAGCCGGAGATTACCTGGCATACCAGGACATGGGTGTTCCACTCGGGATTGCTGATTTTAAGGGTGTTCAGAGAGATGGTATCCCGGAAGGAGACCGTATATTCAGGATGCCCTATTTCGATCCTGAGGGTAATATGACGATAATGCAGTGGAACA
>CAZKWD010000094.1:0-7968 GCA_964556175.1 uncultured Rikenellaceae bacterium | reverse complement strand
TGGGTTATGAGTATGTGGAACATGCAGATTACAGGAACAGGAAATTCTATGATTATGCACCGGCAGAGTTCAGAAAGATACTTGATGACCTCGGGCTTAATATGATAAGCGGACATACAGTAATGGGCCGTCAGCACTGGGATGAAGCAAAGCAGGACTTCTCAGACAGCTGGAAATGGACCGTCGAAGATGCTGCAATACTCGGACAGAAATATGTTGTAAGCCCGTCGATGGATAACAGCATGAGAAATAAATATGACGATTTCATGCGTTATATGGACATTTTCAATAAATGCGGGGACCTTTGCAAAGCGAACGGGATGAAATTCGGCTACCATAATCACGACTTTGAATTCAGTGAAAAGCTTAATGATACAAAGCTGTTCGACATCATGATGACAAGTCTGGACCCCGAACAGGTTGTAATACAGCTGGATATTGGGAACATGTACAACGGGGGAGCAGTCGCTATGGAAATTGTAAATCAGTACCCCGGCAGATTCGAAAATCTTCATGTCAAGGATGAGATCAAAGCTGAGGGAGGACGTGAGCAATATGAAAGCTGTATTATAGGAGAAGGAATAGTTGAAGTTAAAGAAGTCCTTGACCTGGCAACAAAAATAGGCGGAACTAAGGTTTATATCATCGAACAGGAATCCTACCAGGGTAAAACACCCATGGAGTGTGTAAAAACTGACCTTGAGATTATGAAAGAATGGGGGTATTGATATTTTATTAATTGATATATCAAATACAGAGCAGTATATTAAATATATCAAGTTCCTGGTTCCTGGTTCCTGGTTGCTGGTTGCTAGTTGCCAACCTTCGCTGAAGCTTCGGCTGGTAAACTTGTTGCTGATTAGTTTTTTAGTTGTGTTTTTCGTGCTAATCTAAAAAAGATGAGTAGTTACATAGATTTGTAAATATAACAGATTGCACACAAATTTTTCATCTATGCTCAATCATCTGGCGATGAAACAACAAGCACCCAGGAACAAGTAACCAGCAACTTATACTTAAAAATAAATAATCCAACTTAAGACTTCAATCCTCAATGGCAGAATGGTAATCCTGTAAAGACCTTACAAGATATTTACCGTTCTGTCTTTCCTTTATACCCTTAGTTGCGGAAAGCGCTGCTGAGGTAGTAGTAATATAAGGAATACCATATTTGATGGCATCTTTTCTTATGTAAGAATCATCATATTCGCTTAAGCGGCCTGCCGGTGTGTTAACAACCAGGTCGATTTCCCCGTTTTTTATGGCATCAATAATATTTGGCCTGCCCTCATGGACCTTCAGGATCAACGTTGCCGGAACACCATGTTCTTCAAGAAACTGCTTTGTACCTCCGGTTGATAGTATATTGAACCCCATATCACGAAAGTTCCTGGCAAATTCAATGATACGGTTTTTATCACGGTCGGCAATTGTGATCAGGACGGTTCCTTGCACCGGAAGTGGTGACTGCGTGGCTTCCTGGGATTTAAAAAATGCCATGCCGTATGAATCGGCCAAGCCAAGCACTTCACCGGTGGAGCGCATCTCAGGACCAAGCAGGGGATCAATAGCAGGAAACATATTGAAAGGGAAAACAGCCTCCTTGACTCCGTAATGCTTTATACTCCTGTTCCTGAGGTTAAAATCTGACAATTTTTGTCCTAATAGTATTTGTGTGGCAATCCTTGCCATTGAAATATCACAGACTTTTGAAACAAGAGGAACGGTCCTCGAAGCCCTTGGATTGGCTTCCAGGATATATACCACATCCTCATAAATTGCATACTGAATATTCAGCAGACCCACAACATTTAATTCCATGGCGAGCCTTCGGGTGTAATCATAAATTGTCTTCTTATGTTCCTTCTCTATCACAACAGGAGGGATTACACAGGCTGAGTCACCCGAATGTATGCCGGCATACTCAATATGCTGCATCACTGCAGGGACAAAGGCATCGGTTCCGTCAGATATTGCATCTGCTTCCGATTCAATTGCATCTTCGAGGAATTTATCGAGAAGAAGGGGTCTGTCGGGAGAAACGCCAACGGCTCTTGTAACATATTCTTCAAGCATATCCTCGTCGAGGATTATTTTCATCGCCCTGCCTCCAAGCACATATGAGGGCCTTATCATAAGGGGATACCCTATCTTTTCAGCTATTGCCAGTGCCTCCTCAAGGTTACCGGCCATACCTGATTCAGGCTGGGGGATACCCAGTTTTGTTATTATCTGTCTGAAGCGGTCACGATCTTCAGCAAGATCAATGGTCTCGGGTGTTGTTCCAAGGATTTTCACTCCTGCCTCGGCCAGCTCCCTGGATAGGTTAAGAGGAGTCTGCCCTCCGAACTGAACAATGACCCCTTCAGGCTGTTCCTTTTCATAGATGCTAAGCACATCTTCAGCAGTGAGAGGCTCGAAATAAAGCTTATCGGAAGTGTCATAATCAGTGGAGACTGTTTCGGGATTACAGTTTACCATTATCGATTCGTATCCTGCATCGCGAATGGCAAAGGCAGCATGAACACAACAATAGTCGAATTCAATACCCTGGCCTATCCTGTTGGGACCGCCACCCAGCACCATGATCTTTTTCCTGTTGCTGACCTCAACCTTGTCAGTGGCATTATAGGTTGAGAAATAATATGAGGCATTCTCAACACCACTGACAGGAACAGGTTCCCACGACTCCTTCAATCCCAGTGAAATCCTTTTTTCCCTTATTTCCTTTTCCGGGATACCCAACAGCTTTGACAGGTATTTATCAGCAAACCCATCTTTTTTTGCCTGTATCAGAACATCATCCGGAGGCATTTTTCCTCTGAAGGCAAGGATCTTCTCTTCTTCATCAACCAGCTCCTTCATTTGTTGTATGAACCATGACTTGATGTAAGTTTTGATATGAAGCTCCTCAATATCAGCACCTTTGCGCAACGCTTCGTACATTATGAACTGCCTTTCGCTCGAAGGATCCTTAAGCAGAGCCATCAGTTCCTCAAGAGGTTTTTTGTTGAAGTCATTGGCAAAGCCAAGTCCGTACCGGCCGATCTCAAGTGACCTTATTGCTTTTTGAAAAGCCTCTTTATAATTCTTCCCGATACTCATGACCTCACCTACAGCCTGCATCTGAGTGCCGAGTTTATCCTCGAGGCCGTCAAATTTCTCAAATGCCCAGCGTGCGAATTTTACAACGACATAATCGCCGGAAGGTGTGTATTTATCGAGCGTTCCTTCCCGCCAGTATGGTATTTCATCAAGTGTAAGTCCCCCTGCAAGCAGCGATGAGACATAGGCAATGGGGAATCCTGTTGCCTTGGAAGCCAGAGCAGAAGATCTCGAAGTACGCGGGTTGATTTCAATAACCACCACCCTGCCTGTTTCGGGATCATGCGCAAACTGAACATTTGTTCCCCCTATTACTTGTATAGCTTCAACTATGTCGTATGAGTATTTCTGAAGGCGTTTCTGAAGATCTGGCGATATCGTCAGCATTGGTGCCGTACAATAGGAATCGCCAGTATGAATACCCATGGCGTCGACATTCTCAATGAAGCAGACAGTTATCATCTGGTTTTTGGCATCCCTGACGACTTCAAGCTCCAGCTCCTCCCATCCAAGGACAGATTCTTCTATTAGAACCTGATTTACCATGCTTGCTGCGAGGCCCCTGCCTGCAATTACCTGCAGTTCCTCAAGGTTATAAACAAGTCCCCCACCTGTACCACCCATGGTATAGGCAGGACGCACAACAACAGGATAACCAAGTTCAGCAGCTACAATCTCGGCATCTCCAATGCTGTTTACCGCCTTGCTTTTTGGCATTTCAATACCAAGCTTGTTCATGGTCTCCTTGAAGGCTGTCCTGTCTTCACCACGTTCTATGGCGTCAATATTTACACCTATGACTTTTACATTATATTTTTTGAGAATGCCTTTTTTTGCGAGCTGCGAGGAGAGATTCAAACCGGTCTGTCCCCCCAGGTTAGGCAGCAGTGCATCGGGACGTTCTTTCTTAATAATCTCGGTGAGGGCATATTCGTTAAGGGGTTCAATATATGTGACATCTGCCATTCCGGGATCTGTCATTATCGTTGCCGGATTTGAATTAACAAGTACGATCTTATAACCTAATGATCGTAATGCTTTACAGGCCTGAGTCCCCGAGTAGTCAAATTCACAAGCCTGACCTATGATTATGGGACCAGAGCCTATAATCAATATTTTATTTATATCTTCTCTGCGCGGCATGGTGATTCTGAATACGGCCCGCAAGATAAAAAATCAATTTGGAAAGGTGAGAAGTTATAGTACCAAAACAATGAGAAAGATATGAACCGTTTCAGTAATAGTAAGATTCCACACCAGCAACCAATAATAAAGATTTATAGTCCCTCTTAATGGGGGTTGTGGGGCATTTACAGAAAAACCATTACTTTTGACATATGGTTCAATACATGAATAAAATATGGCCGGGTTTTTTAATTACTATCCTGTCTTTATTTCTCAATAGTATGGCGGCCGGACAGAGCTTCTCCAGCAGCAACCTGCCGATCATCATTATTAATACTGATGGAGGTTCTGCTATCCCGGATGAACCGAAGATACCGGCTACAATGAAAATAATATACAAAGGTGAGGGCGAAAGAAACCACGTAACGGACCAGTATACTCCAGAATACCTTAATTATGACGGGAGGATAGATATCGAGATAAGGGGTTCCTCATCACAATATTCTGAAAAGAAACAATATAGCTTCACAACCCGTCAGGAAGATGGTATTACAAATAATAACGTGAGCTTGCTGGGCATGCCTGCCGAAAATGACTGGATACTGAACAGCATGGTATTCGATCCAGCCCTGATACGCGACTATCTGTGTTTTAACCTTTCCAGACAGATAGGAGAATATGCATCCAGGACTGCTTACTGTGAAGTGTTACTCAATGGAAATTACCGGGGCCTCTATCTGCTTGAAGAAAAGATCAAAGCCGATAATAACAGGGTGGATATAATTAAGATAAATGTATATGACAATAGTTTTCCGGATATTACGGGAGGGTACATCACAAAAGCTGATAAAACTACCGGAGGAGATCCGGTTGCCTGGACAATGCTTTCATATACAGGAGGATATGTAGATTTTATACACGAACTGCCAAAACCGGAATTTGTACTGCCAGAACAGAATGACTATATTCATGGAGAGTTCTTCAGTCTCGCAGAAACCACATCTTCCAATAATGCTTCTGCAGCTACAGGATTCCCTTCAATTATAGATATACCTTCGTTTATTCATTATATGATCATCAGTGAGCTTGCTTCAAATGCAGACTCATACCAGTTCAGTACATATTTTCATAAGGACAGGAATGGAAAACTAAGAGCAGGACCCGTATGGGACTCTGATCTTACCTATGGCAATGACCTGTACTTCTGGGGTTTTGACAGGAGCAAACCGAATATATGGCAATTTTCAAACGGTGATAATGAAGGAGCAAAGTTCTGGAGGGACCTCTTTTATAACAGCAAGTTCAAGTGTTATATGTCAAAAAGATGGAACGAGCTGATTCAGCCCGGTCAGCCGCTCAATATTGACAGTCTTGAAAACTTCATCGATCACACTGTTGCAAGAATAAGTGAAGCTATTGTAAGGGAAAATATTCGCTGGGGTAATGTAGGAAACCATGCTGAACGAATATCGGTAATTAAGTCTTACCTGGCGAAGCGTATTCCCTGGATAACTGCAAATCTCGGATATTACACCGAATGCAGTAATGTTGCTGTTCCTTCGTTGGTGGTTACAAAGATAATGTATCACCCCGACAGCTCTCTTGTTTACGCTGAAAATGACGATATGGAATTCATGGAGATAACAAATAACGGTCATCAGGAGGTTGATCTTACCGGTATATATTTCATGGGAACAGGTCTTGTCTATCAGTTCCCGGCGGGATCAAAAGCAGATCCCGGCGAAAAAATATTCCTGGCCGGCAAATCATCTGTTTTTAAAAGCATTTATGGATTAATGTCTCTTGGAGAGTTTACCAGGAACCTCTCAAACAATAGCGAAAGACTGATTCTTGCCGATTGTTTCGGGAATGTAATTGACGATGTTACATATTGCGATACACTGCCATGGCCGGATGCAGATGGGAATGGCTATTACCTTCAGCTAATCAGTCCCGATATGGATAACAATATTCCGGAAAACTGGGTAGCTGCGCTGGATAATGACTTATTTGCAGAAGATATTAAAACATCATATAATTTGAGAGTCTTCCCGAATCCTGTGAGCAATTATCTGAATATAGAATCAACACCCGAAATATTATCTGTGAGTCTCTTCGATCTGACAGGCCGTATTATTATAGCTGACGAACAGGTCAATGCCGGTAATTTCCGGATCAATATGGCAAATTTGCCAGACGGTTTCTACCTGGTAAGGGTAAAAATACACGGAAGGACAATTACTTACAGGGTAATCAAAATTTAATTACCGGTTAGTCTATATCCAATACTGTAAAATAATTAATGTACCAGATACACTTATTTCCGTGTATAAACATTTGGCTCCTGTATCTCTTTGAGGAAAAAAGTATGGGTTGAGTTATAAAAATTCAGAAAATCGTCAGGGAATGGCTGGTCAATATTAAACATTCTGAACCTTGGCATGTATGTATTTCTCCAGGTGAGTACATATCCTACCGGGTATTTACTCACAACCGGTAACAGTACAGTTGACCACCAGTCATCCATGCCCCATCTTCCCCCGGTCTCACTAAGTGCTGTCAGTTTATTTCTTTTCAGAGCTTCAGTAGTGACAAAGTTCAGTGCAGTGTCGAGTTCAGCGCCAAACTGTTCTCCACGGTCATACATGTCGAGTGAAAGCATATCTATGATATCATCTCCCGGATAGCCCCTCATATACTGTTCAAGGCTGGTTACCCTGTCGGTATTGTACGCATAGAGTATATTGTGAAGATCCTTTTTGTCGCGCAGGAATTCGACAGTATATTTCCAGAGAGCGGCATACTCCTCATCGGCGCAAATGTTTGTTCCCCACCAGAAGAAAGATCCGGAATGTTCGTGGTAAGGTCTGAAAATGAAAGGTATAGGAGTACCGTCATCATCTTTCAGTCCGGCAAAAAATGTTGCAAGGCGTTCAAGCCAGGTATTGAACATTTCATGATTTTTACCACCCGGAAGTATTGAGGCTACAACCTCTTTGGAGCTGACATCCCAGGCTGTTCCATGCTGACTCATTCTCCTTCCTTCAGGTACCTCCGGGGCAGGCTCCTGCATTGTCAAAGGATTATTTGCATGCCAGCTTATCGTGATAATACCTCCACGCTTATAGTGAGCTTTTACCTGTTCAGCTATCTGAACGAAACTGACGGAATCGAGACTTCTTTCGTTGCCAAGCTCAAGATGCCCAAGCTCAAAGCCTGCAATAGCAGGATAATCACCTGTGAAGTCCTTTGTATCGGAACGATCCTTTTCGCACCACCATTTATAGCCGTACATCAGGTCATCCTGGTGGCCGTACATCACACCTTTTTGCTGAAGTTCCAAAAGTGATTTGAACAGGTTGACAGTCTCTTTTGTGGCTTTTTTATCAGCAGGGGCCGGAAGCTTTTGATTACAACCGGTAAGAGCAATTAATAAAATAAGTGCGGTTAATTTCAGTGGTTTCATAGCAATTAGTTGAGGTACTTAAATATTCAATTTTAAAATCTGGTATATATTAATTTTAAAGATAGTATTTATAAAAATAACTGTTTCCGACTTTTATCGTCAGGATGTAGCCTTAGCTGCTTTTTCAGGGATAAACAGAGAATTTCCGTTGTTGAATTTCCGGTCCAGTATAAGATCCACAACCTGTACACCACCCATCATCGTACCATATAGACCGTGGGCAAATTTTGGCTGATAGAGGTTCCTGATGGGTGTTTTCATCGGAAGACGTT
>CAZKWD010000093.1:2163-7986 GCA_964556175.1 uncultured Rikenellaceae bacterium | reverse complement strand
TTTTTGTCAACTTCTTTTAAGTGATCGAAACTGTCATCAAGTGATTTGATCTTTTCAGTGATCCCGGTACTTACAAAATCCCAGATAGCGCCTCCCATACTACGCGGGTGACTGTGAAAAGCATCCCAATAATCATCGAGCGATCCGCCTCCGTTACCTGTGACAGCAACATACTCATCAAGAAAAGAGGGACGTGGATCGACACTGTCGGGAACAAGAAAAACATCAGTGATCAGACTGTGAAGTTGTGGATATCTCGGACCAATGATATCCTCGCAATGGTGAGCAAAAGCATTTCCACCATACATCCAGAAACGGGTTTTATCATATTTCTTTCCTTCATCAATAACAGCGCAGATATTATCTCCTTCACCGCTTTCATTGCCGGCACTCCAGAAGAGAACAGACGGATGGTTCCTGTCGCGCAGGACCATTTTTCTTGCTCTTTCACGGTACATACCCTCCCACTCTGCGTTTTCCGAAACATACTCGGTGGCATGCGATTCGTCTCCGGTTTCATCAACTATATATATCCCATATTCATCGGCAAGTTCAAGATATCTTATCACCGGCGGGTAATGAGAAGTACGTACACAATTGATATTGAATTGTTTAAAGATACTCAGATCCTTCCTTATGGTGGCTTCATCCATTGTATGTCCGAGGAGGGGGTGCTGCATATGACTGTTAATTCCATTCAGCTTTACAGGGACTCCGTTGAGGTAAAATACCTGGTTACGGATCTCTGTCTCCTTAAAACCTATCCTGCCGTTAATTACTTCAACAGTTTTTCCGGTATTGTCTATCAATTCGAAAATCAGAGTGTAAAGATTGGGATACTCTGCCGACCATTTTGCCGGTTCAATCACATCATCTGATAACATAACTGTATGTTTGCCTGAAGGTGCAACAGGGAATTTCTCTGATATAATATTCTTAATGATGTTCTTATCACTATCATAAAGTGTGGCCCTTACAGAGAGGTCATTGATGGTTGACGAAGAGTAGTTCTTTACATCTATCAGCAGGTCGAGCTTTGCATTTCTGTAATCATTATCCAGGTCAGTCGTTGCATACCAGTCGAAAATATGTGTTTTCGGTGCAGCGAAGAGCCAGACATCATCAAATATACCTGCAAGGCGCCAGTAATCCTGGTCTTCAAGATAATATCCATCGCAGTACTTGGTAACCATCACTGCTATTGTGTTCCTGCCCGGCTTAAGATATTTGGTAATATTATATTCTGCGGGCTCCTGTGCTCCCTCATTATAGCCTGTCTCCTGCCCATTGATCCACACAAATGAGGCTGAAGCTGTTTTTTCCATCCGCAGGAATATCTCTCTGTCTTTCCAGTCTGCAGGTATTTTAAAGGTTTTCCTGTAGAATCCGGTCGGATTATACTCTTTCGGGATAAAAGGCGGGTTCGGAGGAAAGGGTGTTTTAACATTCCTGAAGAGAGGATCTCCAAAACCCTGCATCTCCCAGTTTGAGGGGACATGGATTGTATCCCATTTTTTATCATTGAAGTTCTCAGCGAAAAAACCTGATAGTGCTCCTTCAGGTGTTTCGCTGAACCGGAATTTCCATGTGCCGTTAAGCAAGAGATAACTGGCCGCTCTCTGCCTGTTATTTATTAATGTCTCATTAACAGACATATATGGAACAAGAGGCGTATGTCCCTCTTCCTGGTTCAGCTCAAAAACTGATGTGTTCTCGAGGTAGGAATAGATATCAGAAAGGAATGATGTCTCCTGGGAATATGAGATGATGAATGTGAAAATCAAAGCCGGAAAAATAATTGTCTTTTTCATTTTGAAAAGGGATTAATAAAATTGAAAATTAATAAAAATTATTTATACTATTCGCCCCCACACAGAGCTGCTGAAAAAATAAATTTTAACCGCTGAGCACGCAAAGCCGGACTTCGCCCTGATAAATCGGGGCTATGGCCGGTAAAATTAGCCGCAAAGTCCGCTAAGTTATAATCCTGTATCACAATTCTTTGCGAACTTAGCGCTTAGACTTTGTGACCTCTGCGGTTATTTTTTTTGACTTTTGATACATCCTTCAGTGGGATTTCGTATTCATAATTTCTATTTAGTTTTCTATTATTTTCATAATTTAGCATATCATTTTAAATGATCAGATATTAATAACCTTAAACCTATCCAGATGAATTACCTCCGCAAAATCACCAGTCTTCTTCTGACCGCAATACTTCTTATTGCTGTTCAGTCATGTAAAAAGGCTCCTCAAGCCGATAAGCTGAGTATCGACTATGAAAAGTATGTGATGCCGAACGGCATGCAGGTAATCCTTCATACCGATAATTCAGATCCTATCATCTCATACTCCATAATGTACCATGTAGGTTCAAGCCGCGAAGTTACCGGGAAGACCGGATTTGCCCATCTTTTTGAGCATCTTCTTTTTAGCGGCTCAGAAAATGTGGCTCCCGGTGTATTTGATCTTGTAATAGAGGGAGCAGGCGGAATGAATAACGGGTTTACCAGCCGTGATGTAACCACCTATTTCGAAATATTTCCCAAAAATGCCCTTGAGAAAATCCTGTGGCTGGAGTCTGACAGGATGGGATTTTTTATCAATTCGGTAACCCCTCATCTGATGGCCGTTCAGCAAAATGTGGTTCAGAATGAGAAAAGGCAGTATGAAGATAATTCACCATATGGTTTTACAGAATATGTCATCAGTAAAAACCTTTACCCTGAAGGTCATCCTTACAGCTGGGAGGTAATAGGAGAAATGGAGGATATTAAAAATGCCACTCTTGATGATGTCAGAAACTATTATGGGAACTTCTACGGGCCCAATAATACAACCCTTGTACTGGCTGGAGATTTTAATCCCGACTCAGCTAAGCTGCTGATTAATAAATATTTCGGGGAAATAGAACCACACGGACAGGTAGAATCCCGTGATCCCATGCCGGTAACGCTTTCAGATACGAAGAAGCTTTATCATGAGGATAATTTTGCCAACGTACCTGAGATAACCATGGTATGGCCGGTTCCTGAGATGTATAACAAGGATATGTATCCTCTCGACTTTCTGGCCCGTATACTTGCCGACGGCAAAAAAGCACCTCTTTATAATGTGCTGGTTAAAGAGAAGCAGCTTACCTCAAGGTCCAATGCATACAATTCCAGCTCTGAACTGGCCGGAGAATTTATAATAAACATCAGAGCCAATGAAGACAAGACACTGAAGGAAATAGAAGATGCTGTTTTTGAGGCATTCGGCCGCTTTGAAAAGGAGGGAATCACGGAAAAGGATGTTGAGCGGGTAAAGGCTCTCAGTGAAATCAGCTTCTACAACCAGCTAAACAGCGTATTCTATAAAGGTCTTCAGCTGGCATTCTACAACACATACCTTGATGATCCGGGTTTCATTGAAAAAGATATTGAAAACATCAAAGCTGTAACCCTCGATGATGTTATGAGGGTTTATAACCAATACATAAAGGACAAACCTCATGTGGTTACCAGCTTTGTTCCAAAAGGTCAGCCCGAGACGGTTGCAGATAATTCAGTCCCTGCAAACATTAAGGAAGAAAGTATAACAGAGGCCAGCCAGGTTGAGATTGCAGACGAGACCGGAGAAGAGATAGAAAAGACTGCCTCAGCTATTGACCGCACTGTTGAACCTCCTGCGGGAACAGAACCGGAAGTAAAGGTTCCTGAAGTCTGGAATGCCGAGCTGTCAAATGGCATTAAGGTTTACGGCATTCAAAACAGTGAATTGCCGCTTGCTGAAGTTAGTATTGTTATTAACGGCGGAATTCTCCAGGACAACATAAATCTGCCCGGTGTCGCAACACTCACAGCGAACCTCCTTCCCCAGGGAACTAAGAGCAAGACTCCCGAGGACCTTGAAGAAGAGATTGAACTGCTGGGATCAAATATAAACGTCAGGGCATCACGTGAAGATATTTCTATGAGTGCAAGTATGCTGTCAAGGAATTTTGGAAAGACGGTAGCCCTGATGAAGGAAATTCTTCTTGAACCCAGATGGGATTCAACAGAATTTGAAATAGCACTGACAAGTGCCAGAAATTTAATTATCCAGGCAGAAGTTCAGCCAAGAGCAGTGGCAAACCAGGCTTTTTACAAACTGCTCTATGGAACAGATCACATCTTTGGTTATAACACAAGAGGGACTTTGGAATCGGTTGACCTGATTACAATTGACGATCTGAAGGCTTTTTATGACAGGAATCTCTCCCCTTCACTCGCGAGAATACTGGTTGTGGGAAATGTATCAAAGGAAGAGGCTCTTGCAGCATTACAACCGCTTGCTGATGAATGGGAAGGAAAAGAGGTTACTCTGAATAAATATCCTGAACCGGTAAAACCCGATAAATCAACAATTTATTTTATAGATATTCCGGGCTCGAGGCAGTCAGTGATCCGGATAGGATATCCGGCTATCTCAAGGGATAATCCCGACTTTATCAAGGCGGAATTCATAAATTACAGGCTCGGAGGAGCATTCACCAGTATCCTTAACCAGATACTTCGCGAAGAGAAGGGATTTACTTACGGGGCTTCAAGCTATTTTTATGAGCTTAAAGCAACCGCCCCGTTCAGTGCTGCATCAAGCGTCAGATCTGATGCAACATTTGAATCATTAAAGATATTCAAGGAGGAAATGGAGAAATACCGCGATGGAGTAACAGCCGAAGATCTTCAGTTCATTAAAAACTGCATGATCAGATCAAATGCCCTGCGTTTCGAGACAAACGGAGATCGTCTCGGTATGCTATCCACAATGGCCAAGTATGGTTTCGCGCCCGATTATATCAAGAAAGAGGAAGACATAATCAAGAATATGACCCTCGAAGAACATAAGGCAATTACCCAAAAGTATATTGTCCCTGACAGGATGTATTATGTTGTTGTCGGAGATGCCATAACACAGATGAAACCACTTGAAAAGATCGGATTCGGGAAACCTGTGCTGTTAAAGAAGTAATTTACTGATTGGTATTTAGATGGTATAGTGGTACCGTTGCACCGTTGCACCGTTGTACCATTATACTGTTTATTACTTCCCTGTCATATTTAAAGTAGCAACATAGTAACCCGGATCAACTTTTATAAGTGCATTACCGGATCCAAGCTGAATTGTCTTAAAACTACGTGTTGGTGATATATTCAACTGTTCACCATTAATATAGATCCTGAGCGGCATATTAAAACCCTGCACACAGTTATTCCACCTGAAATAAAGCTCCTCTCCCTTCACATAATATTCAAATACAGGTATTCTGATATCCCGGAGATACTGATCAAAAAAAGGTTTCAGATCCAGTCCTGTCTTTTCAATAATATAATCCTCTATTTGTGAGCCCTTTACAACCTGATGGTAAAACTCCCTGTTCAGACCGCGAAGTAACTCCCTCCATTTTTCATCGTCATTGATTATCTGGCGCAGTGTGTGGAGCATGTTGCCTCCCTTGTAATACATATCACCAGAGCCGCTTACATTAACGTTATATATTCCAGTAATAGGTCTGTCATTCCTGATGTTATGACGGCTCCCCAGCACATATTCTGCCCCGGCCTCTTTGCCAAAATGGTATTCAACAAACAGTCCTTCGGAATAATTTATAAAGCTTTCATGTATCCACATGTCTGCTGCATCTTCATAGGTAATACTGTTTGCAAACCATTCATGACCCGACTCGTGAATAATGATAAAGTCAAATTTCTCACCCCATCCCGAGCCGCTGACATCTCTTCCAAGATACCCGTTTTTATAGCCGTTGCCGTAGGTTACCGAACTCTGATGCTCCATCCCCAG
>CAZKWD010000093.1:0-2063 GCA_964556175.1 uncultured Rikenellaceae bacterium | reverse complement strand
TACATATGATCCTTGCATGGCCACCAGAGGCTTGCTCCATCGCCCTGGCATGATGAGGCGATAAAAGGCAGACCATTGCTATCCTTCTTCCAGGTTATCCCACCCATCCATGGCGGTCTTGTGGATACTCTGGGCATACCGCCATAAGTAAGCAATACCGAATAAATTTTCCCAGGCTCCTGCTTCTCTTCCATCCTGATCCAGAAAACATTTCCTTCACGGGTAAAATCGAGTGATTTACCGTTTTGTTCAGCGCTGATCAGGTTCATCGGTTCCTGCAGATCAATCTGCATCATATCAGCCGCTTCAATAACCCTGTATGTCACGGTGTTCTTACCTGATATCGTACTGTCAGAGGGATTTACAGTAATATCCAGATGGTAATAAGTAAGATCCCACCACGCCCTCTCTGAAGTTATCGATCCACGCAGGGTATCCTGACGGGTGAATACTCTTTGATCAGGAGCTATATACTGGCCGCTGACAGGGATCAAAAAACATGATAATACCATGCAGGCGATATAAATAAGTAGCTTTCTTTTCATATTAATTCATGTTGGGTTATAAAATGGTAAAGATAAAAGGTTATTAGTTATTGGTTATTAGCTATCGGTTATTAGTGATTGGTAATTTATTGTATTTTTATTTCTCAGAATGGGAAAGAGGTTTCTGTTGACTTTAATAGTATCTGCATGTTTTCTGACAATAATAAACAGCCAGTCAGTAAACCATTGGGAAACTGTTGTTTACAATAATGATACATGGAAATATTTTGTCGGGACATCTGAGCCGGATACCAGATGGAGGTCTCTGTCATTCGATGATACAGCATGGGCACAGGGAACAGGTGGTTTCGGATACGGTGATGATGATGATAATACTGTTATTCCTGCCTGCATATCAGTTTATTTAAGGATAAAATTCAATGTTACCGATACGGGTGCGATAGCCTCTGCTTTGCTGAACATGGATTATGACGATGCATTTATTGCATATCTGAATGGCGTTGAAATAGCACGGGTGGGTATCTCTGGCGTATATCCGGCTTACACCCAGACCGGTAATGATCATGAAGCTGTCATGTACCGCGGAGGGCATCCGGAATCATTTCTTGTGGATAAAAATAAACTGAATATAAGTTTATTGCAGGGTGAGAATGTTCTGGCACTTCAGGTTCATAACTGCTCTGTTACCTCCTCCGATATGACATCAAACGTGTTTCTCTCTTTCGGTATCACCAATACATCTTTTGATTACCGGGCTCTTCCTTCATGGTTCGTTACCCCCGGAGAGTTCAGTTCATCCAATCTGCCTGTTGTAATCATAAACACTCAGCCCGGTGAAACAATTATGGGCGAACCCAAAATAACCGCTGACATGAAGATCATCCATAACGGAGGATCATTATTAAATTATGTCACCGATCCGGCTAATGTCTATTCTGGTAAAATAGGCATTGAAATCAGGGGCCGGTACTCCGCATCTCTTCCGCAGAAACCTTATGGTATAGAAACACGTGATCTTTCCGGTAATAACCTTAATGTATCAATACTTGGACTGCCGAAGGAAAACGACTGGATATTGCTGGCTAATTATAATGACAAAACCTTCCTCAGGAACTACCTGGCCTTCGAAATATTCAGGGAGATGGGGCACTATGCACCACGGTCAAGGTATTGTGAGGTTGTGGTAAATGATGAATACCAGGGAATTTATCTTCTGACCGAAAAAATAAAGATTGATGAAAACCGTGTCAATATCGCAAAAATGAATCCTCTCCCAGTTACAGGGGATGATATTACAGGCGGCTATATCTTTAAAAATGATTATTATACAGCAAATGACAACTGGCTCAGCAACTATTCACCGGTTAACAAACCGGGTGCAGATGTATACTTTGTATATCATGATCCGGACCCTGACGAGCTTACGCTGGAACAGAAAAACTACATCAGGGATTATGTCGATGCATTTGAAACTATACTGTATAGTCCTGATTATAAGGACAAACAAACCGGTTACCGGGCTTATCTTGATGTGAGTTCATTTGTTGATTACTTCAT
>CAZKWD010000092.1:0-8015 GCA_964556175.1 uncultured Rikenellaceae bacterium | reverse complement strand
ACCAAGGTTCCCCGTATAACCATTATCCCAGATGAACGGAACCATGCCAGAGTTTTTAGCCTCACGGGCAATATACTGATAATAATATGCTCGTGCGGCAAGGTGATATTCAAGTGTGCTGCCTGTCAGGGATGACCTGCGTAATGCTCCGAATTCGCCAAGAATAACCGGGTAACCATTGTCTGCAAAACTTGTTTTCATTTTTTGAAACTGGGAAAGCACATAACTTTCCTGGCCCCATGATGATATTGTACCATATTGGGCGAAATCGGTTCCCCATAAATATTTTACCGTTGCCCACGAGGCATCGGCTTCAAGTCCGGTAAAATCCCAGGGGTCATAGTAATGGACCTCAACCATAAGACGATCTGCCACACTGTCGTTTGGTACAATTAAATTACTGACAGCCAGATCAATATTTGTATTATATGCCTGAATTACCAGATTCCGGTAAGCATTTTTCCCGCCCGTGGAACGAACGGCATTCACAAAAGTCTGATTATATGACATTTGTACCTCAAAATTTTCTGAAGCAGGATCTGAATCAGTGTGCACTTCATTTGTTCCTGCAAAAATCAGGTGCTCATCATAATCACGAAAGAAGAGGGATATCTGTTCCCAGAGAGCTTTCTGCTTCGCATTTACGGCAGGCTGTTTATCGCAGGTGGGATTATTTTCAAGCCATCCTCCGTCCCAATGTATATTTAATATCACATACATTTCGTTATTGCAGCAATAATCCACCACCTGTTTCACTCGTTCAAGCCATGATGCATTTATTTTGCATGTACTGAGATTTTCCAGGTGACTGTCCCAGGCACATGGAATACGAATGGTATTTATTCCGGAAGCTTTTACTGAATCAATAAGTTGTTGTGTTGTTAAAGGATTTCCCCAGGCAGTCTCGCCACCTGTCGCTTCCAGTGAGTTACCCAGATTCCATCCTGCAACCATCTTTAAGGCAATCGTTTTTGCATCGCTGTTCATTCCAGCAGCTTCCGGAGCTATTCTGCTGCTGTAGTCAGGGTAAAAAGTACTTTGCACAACAGCAACATATATTGTATCAATCCCATCCATAATGAACATAAGGTTTGCATTACGCTCACTGCCGGTAGGATTTGATGAAGCTGTGACAGTTACCGGGACATATGATAAAACAGAAGTATTGACTGAGACACTGCACCAATCCTGATCAGAAGTTACGATCCACCTGCTTCTGTTCATATTTACCTGAACGGTTGCATTTCCTCCAGCACCGGTAAATGCCAATGTATCTGGAGTAACATTGAAAATAATATCCTGATCTTCTACATCCTTTTTACATCCGGCAACGAGAATAATTACTATGGCTGTAATTACAATACTTTGTCTCATACTCCGCATAAATTATAAATTCTCCACAATCCGGGGAAATTATCAGACAATAAAATTATAAGAATAGCTTTCTTCATGCAATGGATTTTATCATTTTATTATTTCAGCAGGTATTTTTTCTTCATATATCTTACCGTCTTTAACAGATACATAATAACTGTTATGATCCGGGCTGAGTGAAACTGATTTAACCATTTTCCCGTTGACGAAAAGAAGACCTGCACCATCATCACATGCATAACCGGGCTTGAGTTTGCCTTCCAGGATTGCCTTGTGATACAAAGGTTTCCTGGAAGGTTCTCCGTTATAGTGTGGTGAGTGACTGTAATCGAGAAAACCGAGACATTCCATCAATGATAATTCCCTGGGTCTGGAATCTGTGTATCCTCCGGTAAACCAGCATAATGATCCTGCACTGCCTCCGGCAAGGACAATCCCCTTTTTATAGGCATTCCATAAGAGTGTATCTATCCCCTGTGCTTTCCAGATAGCGATCATATTCAGGGTATTACCTCCACCGACAATAATAGCATCGGATCCAAGGATCTCTTCTTCGAACGTTTTTTGCTCCGGAGAAGAACTGATAAAAGTTTTTAATGCAGCAGGTTCCAGTGGCAGATCAGAACATAATCTGTACCAGTAACCGATAGCACGCTCATCGTCAGCTGCAGCAGTCGGCAGAAAACATATTTTTGGATTCTTCTTATCTGTTAATTCGGCAACATACCTGATGAATTCTCTTTCCATTCCATTGCCATAGACAAATATTGTTTTCTTAATTGACGGATCATCTGCGCCGGAATTTCCTGCTTTATTCTGGCAGGAAATTATCTCACTAATGAAGAAGGCAATAAAAAACAGTATCCAGATCTTTTTCATCAGTCATCCTTTTTAGTTGATTCTGAGATAAGAATTTTCATCAAAATACAAAAAATATTTTTCATGCCTTTTATTTACACGATTATCTCATAATCTCATTATATTTAAAAGAAAAAATATGAAATCATCACGTCGCTCATTTATCCGGACAGCTGCCGTGGGTACAGCAGCTGCAGGACTCGGTTTTTCATGTTCCGGAGGGAAAGCTGCTCCAGAACCTGAGATGTCCGACACCTCAAAAAAGATCCGCAGGAACAGAATAGGTGTTTCAACTTATTCTTTCTGGCGGTTTAACGGACCGAAAGAAAGCTCCCCAATAGAGGATTGTATAGAGAAAGCAGCCGCCATGGGTTTCGACGGAATTGAATTCCTGCTTATGCAGATGCAATCGGAAGAGAACAGTTATCTTCAAAAACTAAAACGTCAGGCATTTCACGCAGGGCTTGATATCATGGGCTTCTCTACACACCAGGGTTTTATTTATCCCGATAAGAAAACCAGAGATTCAGAAGTGGCAAAAACAATCCATCAAATTGAGCTTGCTTATCAGCTGGGAATCCCAACCATGCGCCTGAACACAGGAAGATGGAACACCACAAAATCGTTTGATGATCTGATGGCAAATAAAGGTATTGAGCCAAACCTGCCGGGATACACCGATGATCAGGGTTTTGAATGGGTGATCGATTCAATAAGTCAGTGTATTTCCACAGCAGAAAAATGCGGTGTTGTCCTGGGACTTGAAAATCACTGGGGACTTGGACGTACAGCCGATGGTGTTCTGAGGATTGTGGATGCAATTAATTCGCCATGGTTGCAAATAACTACTGATACAGGCAATTTCCTTGAGAATCAGTATGAACAGCTGGAAATGATGGCACCAAAGACTTTCCTTATCCAGGCTAAGACCTACTACGGTGGAGGAAAATGGTATACACTTGATATTGACTATGACCGTGTAGCCGAAATATTCAGAAAAGTTGATTACCGGGGATATGTCTCCATTGAATTTGAAGGCAATGAAGATCCCATGACTGCCATTCCTAAAAGCCTTAAACTGATACGGGAAGCTTTTACCCGGGAAGCATAACAGAGAAGAAGTCAGTTATCTTACCGGGAACCTGCCATTCAGAAGGGATAACCAATGCCGGCATAAAAACCTCGGCCACGGGTTGAATACCCTCTTATCTCATAATAGTCGGTATTTAAAAGGTTTTCTGCATGAAGCATCATGGTAAAGCCTTTAATTATGTTAAACTTAATCCGAAGATCCAGCAGGGTATAATCCTCCAGGCCAACAGTTCCAAGAGCTCCATACGGGCCCAGGGAAGAATCATAATAGACATCATTTCTTGTCCCTACATATCTTAAATCGACCATAAACATAAAGTTCTCAAAGGGAAGATATGTCAGACTAATGTTACCTGTGTTAGGTCTGCGAACCAGACCTATGCGCTCTGTTTCTTCCGAGATGAATATTCCGTTAGAATAGAGTTGAATGTGGTTGCCATCTGTGTGTGCATTATCAATGTTATCAGGACTATACTCAAGTTTTCCGTTAACAAGACTGAAATTTCCTGTTAAACTTAATTTATCAGATATTTTTGAATGGATTGAGAATTCCAATCCCCGGTTTGTCTGTTTTCCCAGGTTTATATATGTGTCTCCGAAATAATCAAGGTACGATAATGCGCTTATTTCCTCAGATTTATTCCACAGGTAAACATAATCAATGCAGTTTTTGATGGTTGTTGTGTAATAATTGATACTCCACCAGATATTATTGTTTACTTTTTGTTTTATTCCAATTTCCCATGAAGATGATTCTTCAGGATCAAGTGTTTTGTTACCCCGTGTTATCCCTGACATATAATCCATCTCAGGTGAATACAACTGGTATAATGAAGGGGCATTGAATCCGGTGGAATAGGAAAAATAGAGGAGTGAGTTTTCACTGATTTTAACTGACGGGTTGATTTCATAAGTGAAGGTTGTTCCAAAAGTGCTGTGATTGATAATCCTTGTGCCCAGTCCCAGGGAAAAAGGTTTAAGTGACTCATTAAACAATTCACCATTTAAGTCAGCATGTATAAACCCCGTAGAGGTTGTTGTTTTTATTTTAAGAGAATCGAGGTTGGTTTCTGAAATATAAACACCCCATGATTCAGAATAATAATAGGTATCGGCTGACATTGTTTCCTTAAAAGAGCCTCCTCCGATGACAGCCTGGAAACCCCTGGTGTTATAGTTAAGCTGTATTTCATGGTTTGCAATGGAACCGGAATATTTACCTCTGAAATAAGATTTATCGGTATTCCCTGTTGAACTAATCATTGATGAATCATCAACGGCTTTACGGATTAGATCACTCATTCCTCCATTGAATCTTGCTGATAATCCTTTGCCAAACCAGTATTTAGCGCCATATGTATAGAGGTTCCGGTTAAAATCGACCATGTAGTTTTCATCATCTTTGAAAGCTCCATCATCAATATCAAGACTCTGATTTACATTCCTGATACCTCCGTATACTTCCAGATTATCAGATTTATAACCTGCTTTGGCAACCAGGTCGGTCTTTTTAAATCCGTCAGTCATATCCGGATACTTGAAAACAGCGGGATCAGAAATGGTATCAACCGTGGAGTTGATCCCTCCGCTATTGCTGTTGAATGCCTCTGCCGTCACATAAAATCCTGATTTATGTGTATAATTAAATAACAGGTTTTCAGAGAGTATTGAACCATTTTTACCAAACATACCTCCATTAATATTCGCATCAACATGGAGCCCGGGAGTATCATAATTTTCTGTTGTGATTATATTGATCACGCCGCCAATTGCCGAGGAGCCGTAAAGAGTACTGTGTGAGCCTCTTACAATTTCAATTCTGTCGATATTTGCAAGAGAAAGCTCTGCCAGGTCAAGGGAGTTATCGGTTGAGGAAGGATCGCTGAGAGGGATACCATCGATCATAACAATTGTATGACTGTTGTTTGTGCCCCGGGTTGAAATACTGCTAATACTGCCCGGGTTTTGCTGAGTGCCGACGATATAAAATCCTTCCTGCTGGTTAAGAAGTTCAGAAACGTTCACTGCTCCTGATTTTTTAATGTCGTCACGGGTTATTACTGTAATGCTTCTGCCGACATTATTGAGGTTTTTTTCATTTCTTGTTGCCGTAATAACAACCTCATCCAATAAAGCCACTTTTGTAGTGTCATACTGTTGTCCATACGCTGTCACAGCAGGCAGGATAATCGCGCAGCCTGTTATCAGACAGTTGAACAAAGATTTTTTTGTCTGTTTCATTGTTTCATTTTTAAAAGTAAAAAATATAATACCTGCAAACGGCCTCTGACTTTTTAGTCTGGCTTACAAGCGAAATGAAACAATACAAGAGAGGAGGAGTATATCTGAGATTATCTTCTTTATAAACTGAAGATTTACCTTTCTGATTTTGCTCCGTTTCGCGAAAGCAATCAAGTGAATCAGGCAGGTCTCCTGGCTTCCCTGGTTTCAGACTGCCTTCCCATCACGATATATTGTGACAGTGGCTTAAGATGCCTGAAGCACTTCTCCGGATAAACGGAGCAGAGTTACAGTTGCGCGTCAGCCCGTGATTCTCACACGGTTCCCTTTTGGTCCAGTAAGCTGGACCTGATTCAAATAATTCAGATAAAAATCAAAGAACAAAATGCTATACAAAGAAAAGATAATTTCTCAAAACAAAATATGAATTTAACAATTTAATCAGGAGGATCAAGTTCAAACCCTTCATCCTGAATATTTATCATCTCATAAATATTTGTTGTACTCTCAAGCCCGGATTTAGAGGCTTTCCATTATTATCAATTACTTTAATTCCGCCGTTAATAAATCCGGTTTTCCATTTAATTGCTTCTTTGAATTCCTCGCGTCCTTCCCACAAATAAGGAACTGGCATTATCCCTTTTGCGAAAATGGTATATAATCCTTCGGCAGAATAAGGTTTTGGTACGTTTGACTCGATGATTGCAACAATTGATTTAACTTCATTATAGAGATCTTCGGTACGTTCTTTTACATCTATGTTGTTTATCATATTATCTATCATACCCGATTTCCTTAACTTCCGGTATTCGAAAATTGATTTTGTAGTAATCTGAATACTTTCGTTGATGAACTCAGGTGTTGCAAGTTTAACTGCTTCACAGTAACTTACAACATGGATAATATCGGGACTCTGTTCATTTTCGGGTTCAATGTCATCCATCATGGCTGAAACTGCAGCCAGCTGGGCTTTTGCTTTTTCAAGGTCGGGAGAGAAATAATCCAGTCCTGCCCGGGGTTGCAGGAATACCGTAAATGTGCTGTCTTCCAGCTCTCTGACAAGTTTCAGCAGAGCCCTGGCTTTTGCCAGGTCCTGTACCCCCCATGTGGACTTGGGAGTGTTCATCATGACCTGCAGGACAAAATAACGTACACCTGTAAGTTTTGCTGTTCTGGCTGCAAGATAAGATGACAATACATAACTGTAATCATCTGCTCCCCGGAAAGCAAAATGATGTGGAATATTGGGTTCAAAGGGTTTGCCTGTTTTGGCAATATACATTAATGTTTCCAGGTGTTGTTTAAGGTTTTCCTTAACTGTATACGGCCCCCGGCCGTCTATTTGATTGAACCACCAGAATGATAGTGCATGCCAGGCAATATTTATTGTTCGCTCGTAGACACTTGCCAAATATGGTATATTGCGTGTCCCTGCATAAGTACGCACCAGCATGGGACGGGAAGCATCATAAATATCAACCAGGTCCTGTTCTGAATTTATGGGCACGCCTCCGCCATTTGGCTTATCTCCCCATTCCTGTTCAAAATCGGACTGGCTTAATTGTGATGAGCCAACAGATATAATATCAAGATAATGAGTCTCTGCAAGAATTTTAAGCCATGAATTGAACTCTTTCTTTGCCTGGGTGTAATTAGAACTGTATGGACCAGCATGTACACGCATTAATGGGGGACACCCGGTTTTTCTGTTATTAATGATCCTTTCTGCAAGTGTGTCTTTACGGGTGCCATAGTTAGGATAGGTGAATCGTAAATTTGGAGGAAGAAAATTATATTCACCTGATTTGATCATGTTCCGTGCAAAAATAAGGCGGTCATCATCATATTTTGATCCTTCACTTATAGTTCCGGGTATGGCAGATTCGGGTATCCCGAGTCTTATTGCGGTCTCCACCTGTGTCTCATCACCCACAAATACCGGTACCTGGTTCAGGTACTCATTCTGGATCCTGGTACAAGCCTCCGGTAGTCCTGAAAAATATACCTGGATTAATGAACCGCCCTGTTCTTTGAATTGATTATGCTGTTTTAATAAGTGATAAACCTTTCCAAAACTTAATTGTGCATCTGCCGGCTCCAGGCGATAACTGAAGCCCATCCTGGTGATTTTATTTTTTGAGATCCATCTGCATAAAAGGGATATATTATCCGATCTTTGAATTTCAGATACTGCCGCAGTTATTCCGGCATCGCCTATAATGACTTTAAATCCACACTCTTCAATTAATATTGCAACAGTGGATATTCCAAGCGTATGAGCATCATTATCGGGACGGATAAGGCCAAAAACATCATTCCTGTTTACCGTAACTGCCATATTTAAATTATACTAATGATTTTTGTGCTGGATATTTACAACCTCTAAGTTAATTGATTATTTTAAAGCATTAAATTCATTTATATGAGAGATCATTTCTATAAGTTCACAG
>CAZKWD010000091.1:0-8015 GCA_964556175.1 uncultured Rikenellaceae bacterium | reverse complement strand
GCAGCACATCTAATGGTAAACTATGGTTACAGAATATTGTCAGCTTCCTGGCATCTCTTCCTGAAGACACCAGGGTCATCATCACCTCGTCGGGAGAAATACCCGAAAACATTAACGTAAAGGAATACTTTAATTTTCTCAGCAAACAGGGATTTGACAGAATAGAATCGGAAGGTGACCTTATCAGGACTGATGAAATAACAAATCCTGAAGATTTTAAACCCGGACAGCGGGTCAATATAGTTATCGACAGACTAATAATCACTCACTCGGAGGATAATTTCAGCAGGGCAGCCGATTCTGCCCAGACAGCTTTTCAGACAGGTAAAGGGTATTGCCATGTGTTGATTCAGGGAGAAAAGAAAACCAGGAGAGAGAGTTTCTCAAATAAATTTGAAGCAGACGGCATACAGTTTGAAGAACCGTCCGAATATCTCTTCAGCTTCAATAATCCTATCGGTGCATGTCCTGTTTGCGAGGGATACAGTAAAATTATCGGCATCGACGAAAATCTTGTAATTCCTGATCAAAACCTCTCTGTGTACGATGATGCTATTGCATGCTGGAAAGGTGAAAAGATGAAAAAATGGAAGGAGCGGCTTATCAGCAATTCCAGTCTCTTTGATTTCCCGATACATAAACCATATTATCTGCTTTCCGAAGAGCAAAAAGAGCTTCTGTGGAAAGGGAACAAATATTTTTACGGGCTGAACCGCTTTTTTCAGCATCTGGAAGAGAAAAAATTCAAGATACAGTACAGGGTTCTACTGAGCAGGTACCGTGGCAAAACAACATGCCCGGAGTGTAAAGGTTCAAGGTTACGTAAAGAAGCAGGATATGTAAAAGTTGCAGGGAAAACGATCCAGGAGCTTGTTAACGTACCTGTGGAAAATTTATACAGGTTTTTCAGTGAAATATCCCTTTCTGATTCTGATGCTTCCATTGCAGAGAGGCTTCTTAAGGAGATAACAATAAGGCTTCGTTTTCTTATCGATGTCGGTCTTCCATATCTTACTCTCGACAGGCTCTCATCAACCCTTTCAGGCGGAGAATCACAGAGGATAAACTTATCGACATCACTGGGCAGCAATCTTGTCGGTTCAATGTATATCCTTGATGAACCAAGTATCGGACTGCATCCCAGGGACACTAATCTTCTTATAAAGGTATTGAAGGAGCTTCGTGATCTCGGGAACTCCGTAATAGTCGTTGAACATGAAGAAGAGATCATCAGGGCTGCAGATGAGATTGTGGATATGGGTCCTGAGGCTGGCAGACTTGGAGGGGAGGTCATCTTTCAGGGAGGTCTGGATCTTACAAGATCAAATCCTTCACTTACAGCTGGTTACCTGAGCGGCAGACTCTGTGTCCCGGTACCGGCGATAAGAAGAAAATGGAACAGTTATATTGAAATCAAGGGATCACGGGAAAATAACCTTAAATCGATAGATGTCAGATTTCCGCTTCATACTATATCGGCTGTTACAGGAGTAAGCGGATCCGGAAAGTCGAGTCTTGTATCAGATACTTTGTACAGGTATCTCTCAAAAATCATAAATGGCAATAACCTGAGGCCGGGGAGCTTCAGGGAGATCACCGGGGATATTACGGGTCTCACGGGCATTGAGATGGTTGATCAGAATCCGATAGGCAAATCGAGCAGGTCAAATCCCGTAACCTACCTTAAGGCATATGATGAAATAAGGAGGCTCTATGCCGAGCTGCAGGCATCGGTCCAGAATAATTTCAAGGCATCTCATTTTTCATTTAACATTGAAGGAGGGCGATGCGAAGAGTGCCATGGAGACGGTATAATACGTGTAGAGATGCAGTTTATGGCTGATGTAGAGCTTACCTGTGAAGTCTGTAAAGGCAAGAGATTCAAGAAAGAGATCCTTGAAGTCAGGTATCACGGTAAAAACATCTATGATATGCTTGAGATGACCATTGATGATGCTATTAATTTCTTCAGTAATCATCCGGGAAAGAGTGAGAAGAGGATCATAGATAAGCTAAAGCCATTGTCGGATGTCGGACTTGGTTACATAAAAATGGGTCAGTCATCAAGCACTCTTTCCGGCGGAGAGAGCCAGCGTGTAAAGCTTGCCTATTTCCTGAGCCAGGAAAGAGGCAATGGTCACATACTGTTTATTTTTGATGAGCCTACAACAGGACTTCATTTTCATGATATTAACAAACTGCTTAAATCATTAAATGCCCTTGTTGATCATGGCCATTCTGTAATACTTATAGAACATAACCAGGAGGTTATCAAGAGCTGTGACTGGGTCATCGATCTGGGTCCTGAGGGCGGAGAAGATGGCGGTTATGTTGTCTTTGAAGGAAAGCCTGAAGATCTTGCTAAGTGCAAAGCATCGCATACCGGGAGGTATCTTGCACCAAAATTAAATATGTAGGGACGTTGCATGCAACGTCCCTGAAATATTCATTTATCTTATTCCAGTCTATTTCTTCAGTTTAAACCCGAACATAATAGCAACACATCCGCTTGCAGGTGTATCTCCGGGCTGATTAAAGGATGAGACCTTAATTATCAGCTTCAACTGCTGACTCGATTCAAGTCTAAAATCCCATGTGCTGGCATAGTCATTTTCCTTGTTCGAATAGAGAACATTCTTATTAATATCAACGATTTTAAACTCGACGGCGGGCAGGCTGCTCTCTCCTACTATTGCGACCCTGTACTCCATATCGGAGTAAAACGTTTTATACAGTTCTGCCTCTTCGCCTTCAATAAGGACTGCTGCATGGTAGTTCCCGTCATGTGTAAAGGTGGCAAGTTCAGGAAGACACTCTTTCCTGGCAAATGCCTTACACTGTGCATCAGCATAACTATTTAAGGTAAAGACAAATAATGTAATAAGTGATATAGTCTTTAATAGTCTCATAGCATTTTATTTTACAAATGAATTTCTGATCTCAGCAACTACGCCTGACAGTTCTATGAATACCTCCGGAGTCATATCTGTCTTTACTTCTGATTTCAGGACTGTGGTGTTGGAGGCCGGGTCAAATTCAGGTCTGACAGGTGATGTATTAATCTTTATCTTGTCGAAAACATTTTTAAGTTTTGCTACCTCGACTATCAGTTCATCTACGGCAGGATTTCCTTTACTACTATCAAGGAGATTCAGCAGTATGTCGATTGAAAGTTTTTGATCGATGATTCTTCCTACCAGTTTATTGGTGTTAAACTCTTCCATATCAATCAGCTGAGTGGAAATATAAAGGCCCTCAACCCATCCTCCAACCAGGACCATGGCAGCTGTTGCGGGTTGGCCATTATCTTCCAGGTATGAATTTGAATTCATAAAGGTCTGGGATACAATATCCATAATGACCTCACTGTTGTTTATATTTTCCTCAAGCCGGTCAATATCCTCCTGTTCAATGGCCTTCAGAATACCCAGTCCATCAGCCATTTTCTTTGCAGCATTCATATAGTCGATCAGCAGCTGGGTTTGTTCGTACAGGCTGGCAAAGCTCAGATCGCATGTATAAGCGCCGAGGTTAAGAGCCATTGACTTGCTTGTTACATATGTATTAACATTGGTAACCGGGTTGAGCAGGGCTTCATCGAATCTTGCCCCCGCGGATTTAATAAGCATTGCTGACTCAAGCGGGGAAGGTAACGCATTGAAAATCTTCTCTGCCTGCTTAATATCCTGTAATATTGCTGTATTATCCTCTGGTATTGGGACCTTGATCTCTTCATCGGGTGCTTTTTTCCCACCTTTACAGGCAGTAAGAAAACTGAGGATCAGTATGAATACAAACAAAATACCCGAATTAATTCTGTACTTTTTATTCATAATCTAAATATTTAATTGTCTAAACCTAATCAACGACTAAATTAGTATATTATTTTTATATTTTCAAAAACAGTGCCATGTAATTGATTTCATGTAAAACTAATTTAAAATTCTTCAGATTTGATAAAATTGAAAAAAAGCTCAGGGAACTTGCTGCAACCCTCTCTCTTATACTCACGAAAAAGATGCCCTGACACAGGAATTTATCTCAATACTTGAAAAATAATTAATCTTGCGAAGAGAAGTATTTCATGAACTGGGTTCTTTCATAGACCACCGGCCTGACATAGTTTCGCCAGTTAAGCTTTCCCCTGAATTCATCTACTGATCCGAAGCCTTTCCTGTCCATCCAGGTTTCTATCTGCTTGTTCATCTCCTTAAGAAAGGGTATCCCCTTGTTATACAACACCGAACAAACCTGTACTGAATGAGCGCCGGCAAGCAGGTATCTTACAGCATCTGCACTGCTATGAACCCCAGTTGATGCCGAAATATCTATTCTTATATCCTGTGCGCTTGCCATGGCAATCCACCTGAGCACATGTCTTCTTTCACTTTCTGTACTGAATATGGCCGCAGGAACAATATCGATTTTATCTATATTTATATCAGGTTCATAAAATCTGTTGAACATAACAACCCCATTTACTCCTCTCAAATAGAACTGATCAATCATATAAAGGATATTGGAAAACCTGAATCCAATCTTTATTACAAGTGGTATCTTCACCACTTTTTTTAGTTTTTCAATCAGATCAAAATAGATCTTTTCTGAATCATGAGAATTTTTCTTCCTGTCGAGTGGAAGGAAAAAAACATTTATTTCAAGCGCATCTGCTCCTGCATCAGCAATATTTTTTGCGAAACCTGTCCAACCTTCGGAGGAAAAGCAGTTTATGCTGGGGATTACCGGAATACTGAGAATTTCCTTGGCCTTTTTTATAAGTGTAAGATACTCTTCAACAGAATTAGATTTAATATAATTAGCAAGATAATCATCCGCTTCAGGGTAACCACCTGATGAGTGTAACATACTGACATGATGATTTATCTGTTCTTCAAAAAGCGATTTAAGCACGACAGCACCAGCACCGTTGTCTTCTGCCTCCTTAAGTAATCCGGGTGTCGATGTAAGCCTGCTGCTGCTTACAATAAGTGGGCTTTTAAGCTCCATTCCCAGGTATTTTACAGATAGTTTTTCCATATCTTAATTAAATAACCAACAACCAATTACCAATTACCAATCACATTCTCTCCCCAAATATAATACTTCCAATCCTTATCATGGTACTTCCCTCTTCAATTGCAATCCTGTAATCGCCCGACATTCCCATTGATATCTCGCTGAATGAAGATTGATCATGAAAATACCTGGTTTTCAGCTCATTAAAATAACCATACAGACATCTGAATTCCTCTCTTACCTGTTCATGATTATCGGTAAAAGTAGCCATTCCCATCACACCGCACAACCTGATATTGTCAAGCAGCCTGAATTCTTCTGATCCCATCATCTCCTTTACCTCGTCCATGCTAAAGCCGAATTTGGTCTCCTCCCTTGCAATATGGAATTGCAGGAGGCAATCTATCACCTTGTTATTCTTTGATGCTTCGTTATTAATAATTTTGAGAAGTTTGTATGTATCAACAGATTGTATCATTGCAACAAATGGTACGATATATTTCACCTTATTGCTTTGGAGATGTCCAATAAAATGCCACTCAATATCAGTGGGCAGTAATTCCCCTTTTTCTGTAAGTTCCTTCACTCTGTTTTCACCAAAAATCCTGTGTCCTGTATGATAAGCCTTGAGTATATCATCAGTTGTTTTTGTTTTTGAAACAGCCACCAGCATAACATTAGCAGGTATCTCTTTTTTAAGGGAACTAATATTTGAAGCAATATCTGTCATAACGATTTTCCGATAAGGCAAAATTAAAAAACAGGGGGGTGAGTACATGTAATTAACACTATTCAAGTAAATGTATCACCAGTCCGCTGCGGAGCTTGGGTTCAAACCATGTTGTTTTTGGAGGCATTATATTACCTGAATCGGCAATTGTAATCAGCTGTTTCATTGAGACCGGATATAGTGCAAATGCTACTTTCATCTCACCTCTGTCGACCCTGTTCTTAAGTTCCCTTATACCGCGTATACCACCTACAAAATCAATGCGTTTTGATCTCCGGAGATCCTGTATGTCAAGTATCGGGGTAAGGACCTGGTTTGTCAGTATAGTAACATCAAGACCACCTACAGGGTCGTTATCATCATAGGTTCCTTTTCGTGCTGAAAGACTATACCAGTTTCCTTCGAGATACATTGAAAAATTATGAAGCCTGCGGGGTTTATACGTTCTGGGCCCCCTGTTTTTTATTTCAAAAGCCTGTTCGAGACGTGAAAGGAATTCTTCAGCCGTTAATCCGTTAAGATCCTTTATTGTCCTGTTGTAGTCAATTATTCTAAGCTGATTATCGGGAAAATGAACTGCCAGGAAGTAATTATATTCTTCAGTACCCTTATGTTTGGGATTATTTTCACGTTTCTCCTTCCCTACAAGAGCAGCCGCAGCTGTTCTGTGATGACCGTCAGCGACATATGTACAGGGCACTTTCATTGCAAACAGCTTCTCGATCTGTTTGTTGGTATCAGGATCACGAACCACCCAGAAATGGTGTCCAAATCCATCTTCAGCAGTGAAATTGTATTCAGGTTTTTCTTTCCTTGCAATTTTTTTTACAATGGCATCTATCTCTTTTACAGCAGGATACGTCAGGAATACCGGTTCGATGTTGGCATTGTTTGTTCTTATATGGATCATTCTGTCCTGTTCCTTATCAGGTCTTGTAAGCTCGTGCTTTTTAATTCTATCCTCCAGATAGTCATCAACTGAAGCACATCCAACAATACCATACTGTGTACGGTCTGCCATGGTTTGAGCATAAATATAAAAATGAGGTTTCTTATCCTGTACCAGCCAGCCCTTTTTCTGCCAGAGAGCAAAATTGGCTACTGATTTCTTATATACCTCTTCAGAATGAGTATCAATATCTGCAGGCAGGTCTATTTCGGCTCTTGTTATATGGAGTAATGAGTATTCTTTACCTGTTGCCATAGCCCTCGCTTCTTCTTTATCCATTACATCATAGGGCAGACATGCCAGATCTTCAGCTATATTGCGGGGAGGTCTTAATCCCCTGAATGGTTTTACTATTGCCATAAGCAATTTATTTCTACTTGTTTAACCTGTATTTTTCAATTCCCTTATTGAAATAATCTACTATCTGTCTTGCAGCTGCTGCTCCAGCATTAATATTTGCCTCTTCTGTCTGTGCTCCCATCTTTTTCGCAGTAAAAATAAATCTCCCATTATACTTCTCTTCAAAGATATTTTTGCAATCAGGTTCAATATCAGACAAATAGGAAAGTTCTTTACGTTCCTCAAATATTTTCAGAATACCTTCTTCATCAATCAGTTCTTTTCTTGCTGTATTGACAAGCACTCCATTACGGGGCATCTTCTTAAGCAATTCATACCCTATCAATTTTCTGGTTATGTCATTTAGAGGCATATGGAGTGAAATGTACTGACATCTCGAGTACATATCATCAATATCGGTAATTTGTTTTGCACTGTTATTCTTCATTATTCTTTCACTCACAAAAGGATCATAAGCATAAATATCCATACCAAATCCGCGGGCAATATCAGCAACATATTTCCCTACATTGCCAAAAGCATGTAATCCAATTGTTTTACCTCTTAGTTCACTGCCTGTTTGACCGCTGAATCCTCCGCGTATCTTATACAGAATTAATTCGAAAACAAGTTCCGCGACTGCATTGGCATTCTGGCCAGGGGTATTCATTGCAATAACATTGTGTGCTGTACATGACTGAATGTCAAGGTTATCATATCCCGCTCCTGCACGGACCACAATCTTTAGTTGCTTAGCGGTATTTAATACATCATTCGTGACTTTATCACTTCTTACAATTAAGCCATCAGCGTCACAGACCGCATCCAGAAGTAGTGAATTATCAGTATATTTTTCGAGCAATACAAGCTTAAAACCTGCTGCTTCAGTTATTTCACGAATTTGCCGTATAGCAACAGGGGAAAATGGTTTTTCGGTTGCAACAAGGATCTTCATTCTATTTGTATTCTTTAGTTATTCCT
>CAZKWD010000090.1:0-8016 GCA_964556175.1 uncultured Rikenellaceae bacterium | reverse complement strand
ACAATAGCTGCAAATATGGCGGAGATCAAACCTGATGGTTTTGATGCTGTCCCAAGAGTGATTGAAAAATTCTACAGCGTGATAATATCAAAGGGCAACAAGCTCTCGGGGATGAAGAAAAAAATCTTCTTCTGGGCCGTGAACCTGGGTCTGAAGTATAAACCATTCGGAGAAAACGGATGGTTTTATGAAAGAAAATTGAAGCTCGCCGATAAGTTGATATTCAGCAAGTGGCGCGAAGCTCTGGGTGAAAATGTCAAAATTGTTGGATGCGGTGGAGCCAGTCTGCAGTCAAGGCTCGAAAGGATATTCTGGGCAGCTGGTATCAAAATAATTAATATGTACGGCCTGACTGAAACCTCACCGATAATTACAATCAACAGGACAGAAAAGGGAATGGTGAAGCTTGGTTCAGTTGGGATGACAATAGAAGGTGTTGAAGTAAAAATTGCCGATGACGGGGAGATTCTTTGCAAAGGCCCTAATGTCACTCCCGGATATTATAAGGATCCTGAACTGACCAGGGCAGCCTTCGATGATGAGGGCTGGTTCTATACGGGGGACATCGGCCATATTGAAGATGGAAAGTTTCTGATGGTCACCGACAGGAAAAAAGAGATCTTCAAGCTGTCAAACGGGAAATTCATTGCACCGCAGATAATTGAAAATATTTTTAAAGAGTCGCCGGTGATAGACCAGATAATGGTCATAGGCGAACATGAGAAATTTGCCAGCGCACTTATTTCTCCTAATTTCAGGTATTTTGACGATTGGAAAACATCGAATAAAATCTCCTTTTCAAATAATGAAGAGCTTATTCAACAAAATGAAGTGCAGTCATTTATCTCTTCAGAAATTGAGAAACTTAACAAAAAACTGAGTCCTCCGGAAAAAATAAGCAGGTTCAAACTGGTAAAGGATGAATGGACGCCTTTAACGGGGGAATTATCACCTACATTAAAACTGAAGCGTCAATTTATTCTTGATAAGTACAAAGCTCTCGTTACTCAGATCTATATGAAATAATTCATTAACACTATTCAATGAATTTAATACAAGTCATCGACAGGAAGACGGAGAGGATGTTCCTCGATACTGCCAGGGTCATTTATAAAAATGACACTATCTGGGTATGTCCTTTGGACAACGACATCAAGACTGTTTTTGAGCCGGAGAAAAATCCTTATCACAAACATGGAGTGGTTGAAAGGTGGGTGCTTACCGATGACAACAAAAAACTGATCGGAAGGATAGCTGCCTTTATTGACTTTAACCTCGCTGATTCATACGACCAGGCGACAGGAGGCATGGGATTTTTTGAATGTATTGATGATAAAAATGCAGCATTTCTTCTGTTTGATACTGCAAAAGAATGGCTTAAAGAAAAAGGGATGGAAGCTATGGATGGTCCCATAAACTTCGGGGAGACAGATAAATACTGGGGACTACTGGTAGACGGCTTCACACACCCTTCGTTTGATGTTGTTTATAATCATCCCTATTACCAGAACCTGTTTGAATCATATGGTTTTCAAGTCTATTATAAAATGGAAGGCTTCCATCTCGATATCACCAAACCATTGCCTGACAGGTTCAACAGGATCGCAGAATGGGTCTATAATAAACCCGGATACGAATTCAGACATTTTACCTGGAAAGAACAGGAAAAGTTTACAAAGGACTTTGCCGAAGTATTCAATGAAGCATGGGCATCATTCAAGCAGAACTTTGAACCTCTCGAGCCGGCATATATCAGACAGACTTTAAAAAAAGCAACGCCTATTTTAGATGAAGAAATGATATGGCTGGCATACTTTGAGGGGAACCCAATAGCTATATATCTTATGTTCCCCGATCTGAATCAGATCATAAAACATCTCAACGGGAAACTTCATCTTATTAATATTCTGGAGTTTTTATGGCTGAAGAAAAAGAAGGTGATGACCCGGGCCAGGGGTATGCTGATGGGTGTTATTCCAAAATTCCAGAAGCTGGGGATTGAATCAGCCTTCATTTATAACCTGGTTAATGTCTTTAAGAAAAAACCACATTATACTGAGATTGAGTTCTCATGGGTCGGCGATTTTAATCCAAAAATGAGAAAGATATTTATTTCGGTGGGCAGTGTGCCGGTAAAAAACTATATCACATACAGGTACCTTTTCGACAGGACAAAGGAATTCAAGAGATATCCCATACCGGAGTAGAGTTACAATGAAATATGACATTATAATAATAGGGGCCGGACTTGGAGGGCTTACTGCAGGGGCCAAGCTGGCAAGGGAAGGGAAAAAGGTTCTCTTGATTGAACAGCATAACCAGCCGGGGGGATGTGCAACTACCTTTAAAAGAGGCAATTTCACTCTTGAAGTAGGGTTGCATGAAATGGACGGACCTTCGCCCCGCGATATGAAAACCAGGATCTTTAACGATCTTGATGTTCTTAAAAATGTCGAGTTTGTAAAGGTCCCTGAATTCTACAGGTTCATTAACGATCGCTGCAGTGTTACAGTCCCTCATGAACCTGAAATGGCTATCGAAAGATTATCAGAATTATTCCCCGGAGAAACTGCCGGGATAAGGGCTTATTTTGACCAGCTGCTTAATCCGCCTAAAAGATCACCTGATGCTGCAGAAATGGATAAAAATCTCGCGGATTTTCTTGACGGTATAATTAAAAACGACGACCTGAAGCTTATACTGCTTGGCAATTTAGGATATTTCCATGATGACCCCTGTTCACTGTCTCTTGGCTATTACTCGCTCGCCCAGCGAAGTTATTATACCGGTGGTGCAAGCTTTATTAAGGGAGGTTCCCAGAAACTGTCCGATCATCTGGCTGCCTATCTAAAAGATCATGGCGGGGAGCTTCTTTTCAATCATATCGTCACCGGAATATTGACTGACGGCAATAAGGTAACCGGCGTTACTTATAAAAAGAAAAATGATCCGGACTCTAAGGAAATGAAAGCTATGGCCAACGAAATAGTTGCCAATAATGCTATCCCCAATGTTGCCGCGCTTCTCCCTCCTGAAACAGGCAGGGAGCTGAATAAGGAGATAAGCAGCCTGAAGTACGGTGCTTCATTGCTAACGGTGTATTTAGGCTTCAAAAGACCTCCCGGGGAACTTGGACATAATTATTATTCAACTGCTCTTTTTGACAGTTCCGTGAAATCAATCAGGGATATCTACAAAAACAATCATGATGATTTTTCAAGACGCAGTTTTATTTTTGTCGACTACGGACAGATTGACTCGGGACTTGCCCCGGCAGGCAAGAGCGTTGGAGCAATTTGCTGCGTTGATTATCTTAAGGACTGGGAAAACCTGGATAAAAATGAGTATGTCTCGAAAAAAAAGCAGGTGACAGAAACACTTATTGAAAGACTTGATAAAATAATCCCCGGTATTAAAGATATTATTGAATATTCTGAAACAGGTACATCATCCACTGTAAGACGCTATACTCTTAATCCCGGAGGGGCAGTTTACGGCTTTGCCCAGACACCATCCCGGAAAATATTCGATTCATTTAAACTTCTTGATAATCTTCACTTTGCATCAGCATGGGGTAAAACAGGAGGTGGCTTTTCAGGGGCTATTATAGGCGGTTATCTCTGTGCATATAACATACTGAGAAAAAGGCAGGCCTGAAAAAATACTGGTAAATAGTAACAGAAGCAAGACCGGTTATCTTTCTTATTTAAGAACCGTCAGGTGAATCCATCTGCATCCTTTCAATTCTCTTTTCGACAGGCTGGTCAATAATTATCGGCACCTTTTCTTCAATTGTAATGGTAGTATCAAGGTTAAGTGCTCTGATATCCGTAATGCCAATATTTCTGACAATATTGTGAAGTGTAAGAATGAAGTTCTCCCAGTTTGACAGGGAGATATCACGTGACATTATCCGGTCAATCAAAATGAATTTAAAATCGCCTTCAATATTGTATTTCTTCATGGAGGTGAAACTGCTGTTAACCTTTATTTCACCTGATTTTACAAGGTCTTCCAGTACCTCCTTAAAATAGAGGTTAACCTTTGGCGCAATCTTAAATCCGAGATAAAAATCAACCCTGATGAGGATCCCGGGGATGATCTGCGTTACCTTGTAATTAAACCTGTTGGGTTCATTCATCCTGTCGACATGTATGAACCAGTATGTATCAGCTCTCTTTGGCTGCTTATGAAATATGCTGTATATCACTTTTGACTCAACATGGTCAAGCTTGTTGGCACGTATCAGATAAACAAGGTTGGTTGCAAACTTTGGAACTGACTCATCCTTGCTCAGATCCTTGAAAATCTTGAGGTATTGGTCAAGACTGGCAAATGTAATATACCTGTTCTTTAATTTACGGCCGAAATACCAGCCAAACATTACAAGGAAAAATAGTGAAGCAAGCAGAATGGTAAACCAGCCTCCCGATGTGAATTTATGAAGATTAGCAATCAGGAAGCTTCCCTCAACCGTTACAAGGACCATGAAAAGAAGCAATACCAGCCTGTGATTTATCCCCTTCTGCAATAAGAAATATAAAAGAAGGAAGGTTGTTATTATCTCAGTAATGTTTATGGATAACCCATAGGCGGCTGTCATATTTGCAGATTCCTTAAAAAAGATAACCGTAAAACTGCATGTTATCCAGAGGAACCAGTTTACAAAAGGCAGATAGATCTCTCCTTTGATCAATGAAGGATGAAGGATCCTTATTTTAGGCCAGAAATTCAATGAAACCGCTTCACTTATAAGAGTATACGACCCCGTAATTATTGCCTGGCTGGCTATGATTGCTGCTGTAGTCGCCATGATAATCCCGGGAAATAGAAACCACTTCGGCATCATCTCAAAAAAAGGATTAATGAATGTACCCTTATCAATATTCATCATCAGCCAGGCACCCTGTCCGAAATAGTTCAGTAAAAGTGCGACCTTAATAAATGGCCATGAGATCCTGATGTTTGACTTGCCACAGCGACCAAGTTCGGCATAAAGTGCTTCAGCTCCTGTAGTACACAGGAAAATTGCACCCAGTAAGATAAATCCTCCCGGATATGCTGCAAGAAACCTGTAAGCATATACAGGGTTGATAGCCCGAAGTATATCTGGATGATGGATTAATTGCGAAAAACCAATTATGGCAAGTATCGAAAACCATAAAACCATTAAAGGTCCGAAGGATTTCCTGATAAAGCCGGTACCAAACTGCTGAATGAAAAAGAGAGCCGCAAGTATTATGAGGACAATCGGAATTGCCTGAATATCTGGATTATACAGTTTTAAGCCCTCTACTGAAGATGTTACTGTTATAGCTGGTGTAAGAACTCCATCGGCAAAAAGTGCAGCACCTCCGATCATGGTAATAATGGCAATCCATTGCGATTTATCTTTGATAAGGGCAATAAGGGCAAAAATCCCTCCTTCTCCATTATTATCAGCCCTCATAGCTACCACTACATATTTTATCGTGGTTGAAATAGTGAGAGTCCAGAAAATACATGAGAGACTACCATAGATAAGCAGTTGGTTTAAATTTTCTGCACCTCCCCTTAGGATTGCCTTCATTGTATAAAGCGGGCTTGTACCAAGATCGCCAAATACTATTCCGAGAGTGATTATTGCACCGGCAAGAGTGAGCCGTTTAACATCGAGATTAAATAAATTCTTGTTCATGCTTCCCTGTAAGTAGAGAAAGATATCAAAGTTATAAATAATTTATCTTTGTGACCGTAATATAAAAATATAAAAGCTAAGGAATATGTTCAGGAAAACATTGACATGTCTGATTCTCATCTATCTACAGTGCTTATTAACAGCACAGTCGTTGGATAATACAGAAAACAGACTTTCATTGCTTTTTATTGGAGATATAATGGGTCACGATACACAAATAAGATCAGCTGAAAAAGGAAAGACAGGCACCTGGGATTATAATGACGTATTCATGTATGTAAAACCACTGATCTCTGAGGCAGACATTGCAATAGCTAACTTTGAAGTTACCCTTGCCGGTACTCCATATAAAGGATACCCTCTGTTCAGCTCACCGGCTGCACTGGCTCATGCCTGCAGGAATGCCGGCATTGATTACCTCGTGACAGCCAACAACCATGCAGCAGACCGTGGTAAAAAAGGCATAACCGGTACCATAAACAGGCTCGACAGCCTTGGAATACCTCATACAGGAACCTTCGTAAATAAAGCTGCAAGGGACTCTCTTCATCCTCTGATGATAACCAAAAAAGGATTTAATATAGCACTGCTGAATTATACATACGGAACAAACGGGATAAAGATACAGGAACCTGTTATTGTAAATATGCTCGACAGAAACCTTGTTGCAGGAGACATTGAAAAAGCAAAAAACAAAAGGGCTGATTTTATCATTCTTTTTCTTCACTGGGGTATTGAATATGATACAATACCTTCAGATACCCAGGTTGAAATGGCTGAATACTTTTTCTCATGTGGCGCAGACCTGATAATAGGTTCTCATCCTCATGTACTTCAGAAGATGATATGGTACAGGGAAGATACGACATACAACAATAAAGCTGTTATCTATTCCCTGGGTAATTTTGTTTCAAACCAGAGAAAACCTAAAACCGATGGGGGATCAATGGTAAAAATCGAACTTGAAAAAACAGATGCTTCTGTAACCATCACAAATACAGGCTATTACCCCACCTGGGTTTATACACCAACAGAAAATAACAGAAAAAGGTTTTATATACTCCCCTGTTCTGTATTCGAAAATCGTCCGGATTTTTTCACAAACAGTGATGACTATGCCCAGATGAATAAATTCTTAAATGACGCCAGGACACTGCTTTACAAACAGAACATTAATGTTAAAGAATATATCTTTACTGGAAGTGATTGGCAACTGGAGTATTAAAGATTATTTTATCTATGACCTCTTTACAAAACTAATAAACAATCATACCGTTGTACCGTTGCACCATTAAATTTCTTCAACAATCTTATTCTTTATCCGATTTTATCCATATAATTGCATTTTATACAATGAAATTATGAACGACTCTATTGCCCTGCTTTCCGCCACCGCAGTTTCAATAGCCTTTGTACACACAATCCTGGGGCCTGATCACTACCTTCCGTTTATAGTACTCAGCGAAGCAAAAAAATGGAATCTGAAGAAAACAATGTTTATTACATTCCTGTGTGGTCTGGGACATGTTCTTAGCTCTGTTGTCCTGGGTTTGGTTGGAATAGCGGTAGGAATTTCCCTGAACAGGCTCGTTAATATAGAGTCATTCAGGGGAAATATAGCAGCATGGCTTTTTATAGCATTCGGACTCGTTTATATGGTTATCAGTATCAGGAACCTGATTAAGAACAAAAGGCATACACATGTTCATTATCACATAGGAGGGGAACATCATGAGCATGAACATGATCATCATAAGGAGCATACTCATTTACATGATACCGACATTGTTAAAACAACTCCCTGGGTTCTTTTCCTGATATTTATTTTTGGGCCGTGTGAACCCCTGATTCCAATCGTTATGTATCCGGCAGCAGAAAATAATATTTCCGGAGCTGTTGTTGTTTCATTGCTGTTCTCAATAGTAACAATAGCAACAATGATGTCGGTTGTACTTGCCTTCAAACTTGGATTAAGTAAATTGAATCTCAAGCCCTTGGAAAAATATGCACACCTGATTGCAGGAAGCATGATATTTCTTTCAGGAGTGGCAATTCAGTTTCTGGGATTATAAGTTTATACCCCCTTCGTGTTATTTTTTTCTGAACAATAATCGAACTTCCGGATCAATGGTTATTAATGCATCAGGATCAGCTTTTAAACTTATCCAGGTTATTTTATCACTTACCCTGATCTTTTCATTTCTTATTCCTTTTGAGTCTTTTAAACCTAATTCAAGATTAAAGGTGAAAAGATAATCCTGCATCTGTTCAATTGATACAATGATGGTGCCTTTTACATTACCTTCCCCGGTGGTGATCTTAAGATCAGGCTGTCCTGC
>CAZKWD010000089.1:0-8019 GCA_964556175.1 uncultured Rikenellaceae bacterium | reverse complement strand
TAAAATACAGGAAAGGATACTCTTCATAAAAATATCTTAACATTTTTATTGCCTCAGGCGATTCCTGAATCTCATCAATAAATATCAGTGTAGGTTCCTTTGTAAATGGCACTCCACTGCTTAAGAATATCGCATTTATCATATTCTTAGCATCATCAACTCTGTCAAACAGCCTTCTGTCTTTCTCTTTTTCGAGATTTAGATTGATAAACCATCTGAATTCATTGGAAAATTCCTGTACAAGTGTTGATTTACCGGTTTGTCGTGCCCCTCTGATTATCAAAGGTTTGTGATCCCGGCTTTTTTTCCACTCCAGCAGATTCTTGTATAAATTCCTTTTAAAGATCATCGCGATTTGTTATAATTAATGTCCAATATAACAGAATTATTGTATCATATTATATGCAAATACATAATATATATGTATTAAATACAATACAATATTATATAATATTTGTAACAAATACAATTCATTATAGAATTTTTAAAAAAATCTTAATTATTCTTTCACTAAAATTAACAGGATACTTTTTTTATTCACCAGCTTCGGATACAGCTGTCCCATCGTTCTTTGTCTATTTCTTCATGTTTAAGATAGACAATCATGCCTGCTGTTCTTGTAGCATTGATTCAAACAGTTCTCTCCAGCCCAGCCATTCAGGTAACTCAAGAAGTGAAGTATTATGCCAGAGACTGACGAATACTCCTCCCACATTTTTTGTTTCGTTTATCAGCTTGCCAATCACCTCTTTTGATGCTGCAGGATCAAGGCTCTTATACTGGTAAAGAGTGACATCCATAACCTGGAATGGAACAATTCTGAGTGTTGTTTGCTTATCCTCAGGAATGTCGTAGAAATAGTAAGGCCTGGCTATACCTGCCCTGAAACCGGGTTCATCGTGCCATCCCATCGAGAAATCTTCAGTGATCCCGGCATCCAGCAGTCTCCTGTATGATTCCGGCATGAATAACCTGAGATAATGAAACCTGCTGGAAATTACATCTTTAGCAGTGACCTTCCTCAGATGAGCCAGTTCTGTCTCCAGAAGTGAATATCTCTCTGCTGCATAATATGATGGGTGAAGTCCGGGGGTATAATTTAATGTGATCCTTTTAATAAGCTCCCTGTATCGCCCATTTTTCCATGACGGATTCTTATCAAATTCAGAATGATCACCCACGGAAAAGAAGAATCTTGTATCCGTTTGTGTTTTTTCAGCATTTTCAATAATATAACCGAAAGTCTCATATGGATCCTTCTTCTCATTAGAGACAACATGGTACCTGTCAGCAATATTCTCCTTTTTCTGAGTGAGATCCCGTATCACTCCTCCTACATGTCTGAAAAGATTCCTTCCCGGGTAGGCAAAAGGCACATCAATATCTACTGTCAGAAGAGCTTTATACTCATTACGTCTGAAGGCAAGTGTCAGGAATTTCTTCAATAATGCTTTTGCAAATTCTCTCACCCACAAGTCGACAACAGGGATGTCGTGGAATCCATTTTTAAAGGCAAACGATAATGAAGCAGGAAATCTCCCGTGTTCATCACGCTGGATATCAAGGTATTCCTCATAACGGCTGATCATATAGAAAGAAGCAGCGAAGATATCAAAAGGCAGATCAGAGTTGTCCGGGGTCAGGAAAAATACAGGCAGGCTGTTCCATTCACCGGTTACTATCTCCCTTTGATTTATGCCTGTCTCAAACAACAGCGGGTCAGGGTCGATCCTGAAAGAGCCGGGAATATTTTCAGATGAATAGTTGATTACCGGGTGTCTGCCCAGTTTTCTTTTATCAGTTACATATTCCCACTGCAATCCGAGGATTTCCCCCATAATTATGCCGGCAATGTAATTTAGACGGGGAACATCTTTGCGTGTAAAGATTTTAATATCAAACGACTCCATGTAACAAATTTAATTAAAATCTACATGCAACTCATAGGATTTAATCACAAAGGGAAAACAAAAATTTTACCGTTTCATAAAATCATCATAGACTACCTGCAAATAGGCTTTACCATACCGGCCTGCTGTTTCGGAAGAGATACCCTCCTCAACCACAGGTGCTCCAAGTTTATGATCATAAACATATTTTGATGTGTCGGTGATGAAGACAAATCCTTCATTAAAAGTATAAAATGCGAATGAGTTTGATCCATCAGATAACAGGTCTTTTGCGAAAGGATAATTAACATCAAGGTTAAGCTGGTGAAACAGTGTAAGCGGGATGTCGACCTGTGTCCCCAGTTTCTCTATTTTAACGCCAGTTGTTGCCAATGCACCTCCCAGCCAGAGCATAGGTATCCTGAATATTTCTTCGGAGTATGCCAGTATCTCAAGCGAGCTTCGACGGCAGTGGTCGGCAACAAGTATTATCAGAGTGTTGTTCCACCAGTCTGTATTCTTTGCCCAGTCGAGAAATGACCCGATGGTGCTATCAGTGTAATATACTGAATTTCTGAATTTTGTCATATCATCATGCCCTTTGAAAGCATGTTCCACCGGCACCTCAAAAGGTTCATGACTTGACAGGGTTAGAACAACTTTCAGGAATGGCTCCCTGATAACCTGCATGGAATCTTCAAGTGCCGCCATCAGAATATGGTCATGAACCCCCCACTTGGAATTATAATACTCGGGACTGAAATTGTCCATCGTTATTATCTGTTTAAAACCCGAATTGATGACAAATGAATTGAAGTTGGCAAAATTGATATCGCCGCCATACCAGAAAGCACTATTGTAACCCTGTTCATTTAAAGTTTTTACCAGGCCCGGAAGTGATTGTGTTTTCCTGGGTTCTTTCATTACCGACACAATGGGTTGCGACGGATACCCGTTCAGGATTGCAGGCACTGCCTTATCGGTACGGTTTCCCGAAGCATAAAAATTTGTAAACAGGATTCCCTCTTTGGTGTACCTGTTGAAACATGGTGTCGTTAATGAATCTCCTCCCAGCGGGCCTATGAGGGTGCTGCCAAAACTTTCAAGTACAAAAAGCAAAATATTCGGCCTTGTATTGTTTAAAATTTTAGCAGATGTTCCATTATCAACTGCCAGAGATGCAACCACTTCTTTTGCGGAATCCAGATCACCATAATTATACGGATTTGTTGACGGTTTCCGGTTGAAAACCGAGCTTCCGACATTCCATGCAACATTTATTGCAGTATGGTTAACAAACATTTTATCGCTGAAATATACAGATCCCGCATTTATAGGTGCCACTCCTACTCCACCCCTGATTGGGATTATCAGAGATCCAAAAAGAATAGTAAAAAAGAGCATTGCTGCAGGCCAGAGTTTTACCCGGTTAAAATTATCAAACAGCCTGTCGATGAACCTGTTATATAACAGGATGAAAGCTGCTGTAATCAGGATCACTGTCAGGATGACAATCAATAACTGAAAAGTGCTTACTGATGCTATTACCTCTTTAGGGTTATTGAGGTATTGCAGGGCACTGTAATCCATTCGGAATCCCCAGTATTTATAAATAAAGGTGTCCGCAACAATTATGACAGCAGATAAAAGTATCATCAAATAAGAATACCATTTTACAAAACACCTGTACCAGTTGCCCGAAAAGTAAATACCCGGGATAAGAACCAGCATCGGGATAATAAGAATATAGCTTATTACAGAGATATCCAATTTTAATCCGTGCAGAAAAGTTGCTGCCATTGTACCGGCACTGAACTGTAAAGCCTCCCTGAAATGGGTGAAAATGAAAAAGAGCCTGGCAAAGACAAAAAACAAAAGCCAGAAAAGCGAATAAAACAGTATTGCTATAAGTCTTTTCTTCATGGTCTTATTTAATAATAAGTCAAATTTACGAATTCCGATTTATAATAATCGAGGATTAAGGATTTGATACTCGTTTTCTGCCGTTTTTATAAAATAAAATCAAAGAAGAGGTAATAATAATCATACCTGCTATTGTCAGCCATTCGGGTTTTTCACCGGGTACAAACAACCAGCTCAGTATTGCACCAACCACAGGTATAATAAATTTCCACAGGTTCAGTTCAGAGACTTTAACATGTGGTCTCTGAAGAAGCCTGAACCATATAGAGAAGGCATTGGCTGCCATAAAACTTAACCATAGAAGAATTAACCAGTATTTTACAGGCATGGGTCCCTGTGGTTTCCCTTCCAAAGGTATAGAAATCAGCCAGATTATAGCTCCTCCGATAAAAAGTGATGTAGAACTGAGCACCAGAGGATTCATTCCTTTGCTCTTAATTGATACCATGACATTGCTTGTAGCGGTTGCTATATTTGCACCAAGAATCATAAAAACACCCAGCAGTTCTATCATGCCGCCAAGCTTGAAAGCCTGTCTTCCTGCACTTATCAGTATTACTCCAGTTATTCCAAAGACTATGGTAACTACTTTTCTTCTGGTCAGAGGATCGCCTTCATGCATCAATGCCGCAGCCACTGCAGTAACAAGAGGTTGGGATCCGACAATTACTGCACCCAGGGCACCCGGCACCATATCCATACCCAGGTAAAAAAGTATATAGTTGACAATTGTCTGTAATACCGTAACCCAGATAACAATCTTCCAGTGTTCCCTTATCATTCTGATAAAGGCTCCGGGCTTGACAGTGAAAGGAAGGATCATAAGACCTGCCAGGGTAAAACGTACTCCTGCGAAATGAAGCGGAGTATCATATTGCAACCCTATCTTTATGCCTGCATAGGCAGTGGACCATAAAAGACAGGTAACAATTGCCAGGAATATTGTATCGTCCCGTTTTCCCAATGAAATTATTTTGGCGGCAAAGATCAGAAAAAAATCCTTTCACACATAATACTTCTGTGATGACGGTACAGGATTAAGAATTATATTTAATAGATTTGTTATAAGAACCCTGTACTATGAAAATAGCTGACTACATTGCAGATCAATTATTTAAAGCTGGAGTACGTAATGTATTCGGTGTGCCGGGCGGTCCATCAATACCATCTCTGAAGGCCTTCAGAGAGGCCGGGATCGAATTCATACTCACATCAAATGAAGCCTCTGCCGGAATTATGGCTGATGTATCTGCACGACTCACAGGAATACCTGGTGTATGTCACGCTACATTTGGACCCGGTGCTACAAATATCTCAACGGGAGTTGGCAGCGCTTTGCTTGACCGGTCGCCGGTAATTGTCATGACAAGCGAAGTGAGTGACAGGATGAAGGGGAGAACAACACAGATGAAGATCGATCACCAGAAGCTTTTCGAGCCAATCACCAAAGCTACTTACAGACTGAATGCCAATAACCTGAATGAAGTGTTAACCAGAGCTTTAAGTACATGCAGGGAAGAATATCCCGGTCCCGTTCATATAGGACTTCCGGAGGATATTGCAGAGATTGAAATCGGTGATTTACCTGATATTCAATATAATATCGGAACCGTTCAGCAAAATAATGATATTCACAGGATCACTTCACTCCTGGAGGTTTCAAGAAGACCTCTGCTGGCAGTCGGATTGACAGCAGCACGTCTCGGAATAAAAAAGGAGCTTCTTTCTTTTCTCGAAACTTACAAAATACCTGTAGTGATAACTCCCATGGCTAAAGGCGTTATACCTGAGCAGCATCCTTCCTATACAGGTGTTTTATTCCACGCATTGAGCGATTATCTTGACGATATTTTTGAAAAAACTGATCTTGTAATAGGCCTGGGGTACGATCCCGTGGAATATAATTACGAGTCGTGGTTACCCGATGTGCCTCTCGTTCATTTTAATACAATCAAGACTGATATGCCCCCGGGCGAAAATATAATTCAATATACAGGTCAGCCCGGAGAGTGGTTCAAAATATTAGAAGGGTTAAATGAAGGAGCATTGATTTTTGAACAGGCAACAATAAGAGGTATCCGAGAAGAGATGCTATCAGTATTCCAGGGATTTACAAATCATTTTGGCCCGGCTGCTGCCCTTAAAATAATTCAGGAAGAGCTGCCCGGTGATTCCATTATCACTGCAGATGTAGGATCACATGTTCACCTTGCAGGTCAGTTCTGGGAAACAGGGACGCATGGTAGTTTTGTAATGACAAACGGATGGTCAGGTATGGGATTTGGTATACCGGCAGCACTTGCTGCTGCTATTACCAGGCCGTACGCTACCGTGGCATGCATTACTGGCGACGGGGGCTTTCTTATGTCAGCAGGAGAAATTATTACAGCTCAAAGATACAAGCTGCCGGTCATTATCATTGTGTTTTCCGATGGAGAGCTGAACCTTATAAAGCTGAAACAATCGTGGAAAGATATTTCACCTTACGGGACACTTTTATACCAGGGTGATCTTTTCGGTACAGATATCTTCCTTGGTACAAAGGTTCTGAAAGCTGACTCTCAAGATAGTATGAGAAAAGCTGTCAATACGGCTCTATCCATGGATGAGCCGGTAATTATAAATACAATGATCGATCCCGAGGACTATAAATGGCTGATAGTTAAATCATAGGACTGCAGTGTACGGTCTGCAGCATGTATATTATTCAAGAAAAATTATTTCTTAGCTTTAGTTGCTTTTGCTGTTTTCGTGGTTTTCTTTGTTGCCGGAGCTTTTTTGGCCTTTACCGGGTTTTTTCCATTTACAGCTTTTTCAGTTTTAGTCGGTTTAGCCTCTTTTTTCTTGGCCGGGGCCTTTTTTGCAGCTGCAGTTTTTTTGGTTTCCTTTGCAGGCTTTTCTTCCTTCTTTGGTTCCTTAACAGTTTTGGCTTTCTTAGTTTTTTTGGCAGGCTTGGATGCTGTTGTTTCTTTTACCTCTTTAACTTCACTTACCTCTTTTACTTCACTGACCGGCTCCTGTGCTTTTACCTCTGCTGCTTCAGTAACTTCCTTAACCTCTTTAACAGGTTTTCTCTCTTTCGGAGACTTTTTTTCTTTTGATTTTGTTTCCTTAACCGGTGCTGCATGTTTAATGGCAGGCTTGTTAATTTTTTTTCTGCGTCGCCTGACTCCATAAGTTCCAAGAATTATCTTGCCTCTTCTTGTTTTTTTATCACCTTTTCCCATATAGAATATTTTTTAATATTGTGCCTGTTTCAGGTGGCCGTAAAGTTAATAATATTCTTTAGTTTTAAACAAACAACATGGGATTCGTCACCAAAAAAGAAAAGCTAGGACCCAGTCTTCGCTGTCTTTCGACAAGCTATGGCTTGCGAAGCGAGAAACAAGTAACTTTAATTAATTATTGTAACTTGCACAACAAATAATAAACTTATGCAAACATTAGAGGATTTAAGACTGGCGGTATTGATTGATGCTGATAATATTCCATCCAGTAATGTCAAGGGGATGCTCGAAGAGATCGCCAAATATGGGACTCCAACCTTTAAAAGGATCTATGGAGACTGGACAAAGCCAACTGTTTCGGGATGGAAACAGGTACTGCTTGAGAATGCAATAACACCTATACAGCAGTACAGTTACACGAGGGGGAAAAACTCCACTGACTCTGCGATGATAATAGATGCCATGGATATATTGTATTCGGGAAAAGTGGACGGATTTTGTATTGTCTCCAGCGACAGTGATTTTACAAGGCTGGCCACAAGATTAAGGGAAGCAGGTATGAGAGTAATTGGGATAGGTGAAAGAAAAACACCATCGCCGTTCATTATTGCCTGCGACAAATTCATCTATATTGAAATAATTAACTCTCCCGTCACTATCCAGGAAGCAGCTGCGGCAAAGAAAAAGAAAGGCAAACCTGTCTCGCGGAAGCAAAAGGAAGAGGAGAGCGACCAGCAAATACAGGCAAGGAAGGCAAGAAGACTTATTGCCTCATCTATCAATGACCTGGCTGATGATAACGGCTGGGCATATCTTGGAGATGTCGGGAACCTGATCCTTAAGAAGCAGCCTGATTTTGATCCGCGGAACTTCGGTTTTGCCAAGCTAACTCCCCTGATCAGATCATTTGATTTTGAGATAGATGAAAGGGATTCGGGGCAGAATAATATTAAGCATATTTATATCAGGAACAGGAAATA
>CAZKWD010000088.1:0-8069 GCA_964556175.1 uncultured Rikenellaceae bacterium | reverse complement strand
TTATAGCCTCCAGCAATAACTGAATAACATTATCAACATTTTTATTGAAGACAGCAATAACATCCTCCCAGGCAACAGGGACCTCATCTTCCTTCCAGCTGTCGTAATCGGTGCTCATGGCTATTACCGCGTATGGTATATCAAGCTCATTTGCAAGAATAGCCTCAGTAGAAACCGACATGTTTATTATATCAGCACCCCATAACCGGAACATCTTTGATTCCGCCTTTGTGGAAAAACGGGGACCCTCTATAGTAATAAGGGTCCCTTTGTTATGTATTTTCAGTCCCCTGTTATTTGCAGCTGTGATAATTATGGTACGTAGTTCCTCATTAAACGGATCTGCCATGGATGCATGTTTCATATTGCCGGGCTCGAACTCCTCGTGAAATGTATGGATCCTGTGATGTGTAAAGTCAATAAGCTGATCGGGGATTACCAGGTCGCCGCGCCCGATCTCTTCCCTGAGACTTCCGCATGCAGTGGTTGCAATGATATGTGTACAGCCTGCCTTCCGGAGTGCATACAGGTTTGCACGGTTATTTACCTGCGAGGGAGGAATTGTATGGTTATGGCCATGCCGTGATAAAATGATAATTTCCTTATCGCCAATATTACCATTAAGAAGAGGAGAGGAGGGATCTCCATAAGGTGTCCCGGTGATAAATTCCTTCGGGTTTGTGAGAATGTCGGGATTTTCCAGACCCGAACCGCCTATAATACCGATTTTGATCATTTCTGTTTTCTGAGATAAGACATAAGAACATTTACTGCTTCATCCATATCATGTCCAAAACTAAGGATACCCGCCCTGTCGCCAGCCATGACGATTATCCTTTTTTCAATAACATCGGAATCGCTGAAGAGTCGGAAGATATCCTTTGCCAGCCCGATAGTTCCATATTCCAATGAAGGATTGGTTGTAGGGACCTTGTAGATAAGCTCATTCCAGAGTTCCATGCTATGTACATGCACAATTGCATTTACTCCCGTATCGGCAAGATATATTGCAGCATGTGTAAGGGATTCTGACGAAGCCTTTAAAGGCCCGATACACTGTACAGCATTATCATCAATATTAAAAGAGGTTACCTTCACGTAGTGTCCCGGTTCCAGCTCCGGTATCTCTCCGGTAGCGGAACCTGTGATGATAAACTGATTTCCGCCCCTTATTCTCATGCTTATATTACCAAAACCCACGCCATTCTCATAGGCCCCTATCATGTCCATATTATATAGTATTTCTCTCCAGTAATTTATTATTTCATACTGTTCATCGGAAATAACAGGCCCTGACTGATTCCAGTGACAATTAAATTTTACTACCCCTTCCATTTCATTTAAGTTTATGAAAACATTTTTGTTATTTCTTTTTCATCGGCTTTATATATACCCTTTTCTGTTATATAACCGGTAATATATTTCACAGGAGTTACATCAAACCCGTAGTTTGCTGCCACACTATTTTCCGGGCAGATGCGCACACTCTCCATTTTTCCTCCTGCCAGACCTGTGACTGTAGTAACCTCTTCAGGATCACGTTCTTCGACGGGAATTTCAGAGAGTCCGTCACTTATATCCGGATCAAGAGTTGATGACGGGAAAACAGAGTAAAAAGGAATATTATTTTCAAATGCTGCAAGTGCTTTCAGGTAGGTACCTATTTTGTTTGCAACATCACCGTTTCTGGTTGTACGGTCACTTCCCACCATTACAACATCTACCATGCCGTGCTGCATAAGATGTCCGCCGGCGTTATCGGTTATCAGAGTGTAGGGAACCCCTGCCTGACCAAGCTCCCAGGCAGTAAGCCTGGCGCCCTGGTTCAGCGGACGTGTTTCATCAACCCATACATGAACCGGAATCCCCTTCTCATGCGCGAGATAAACAGGAGCGGTGACGGTTCCGTAATCGATACAGGCCAACCAGCCTGCATTGCAATGTGTAAGGATATTTACCGGTTCTTTATTCTTCTTCTTGCTTATCTTTTCAATGATCTTCAATCCGTTAATACCAATCTTCCTGCAGCTCTCCTCTTCATTTTCACATATTTCCAGTGAAGCTTTAAGAGCAATAGCAGATAAAGACTGCACGGGAATATTTTTTTCAAGCTTTTTCATAACATGATTAACAGCCCATGCCAGGTTTACAGCTGTGGGCCGGCATGAGATCAGGTATCTGGCCGCATTTTCCAGATGCTTATGAGGATTTGTCGTTGCGGTCATTTCAAGTGTAGCAAGATAGATGCCAAATGCTCCTGCCGCGCCTATGACAGGAGCGCCTCTTATGGTCATCTCTTTAATGGCATTGAAAATATCATCAACGGTACGAAACTCACAGATCTCAAAAAAAAATGGCAGTCTTTTCTGGTTAATTGCCCTGACGACCTCAGGGTCAGATTTATCCAGCCAGATACTTTTATAATTTTTGTTTTCGGCCAGCATTTGATAGATCTTTGCATTGTCAAAATTACTCAAATAATAAAAATAAACCCTTACGCAGATGTTTTATCTCGAAGCATTATCTTGTTCGACTTATCGACCGGATTATTCGAAAATTTTGAATACAAATTTTATTAGTATAACTTTGCATGTAATAGTAAAATTATCTCCCAGAAAAGAACATATGGTTAATAAAGAGGAATTTAGAAAAAAGATTATAATAGCGGCAGGAGCAATATTCAGCCGTTACGGATTCAGAAAAACAACCATGGATGAGATTGCAAAAGCTCTGAAAATGGGTAAGAGTTCCATTTATTACTATTTTAGCAGCAAGGAGGAGATATTCGAGGCGGTTGTGTTACATGAAGCCAATGTGCTTAGAAATGAGCTTACTACAGCAATAAAATCAGTTGAATCTCCTGTCGGGAAGATCAGGAATTATGTTTTTGTCAGGATGAAAACGTTCGAAAAACTGTCGAATTATTATAACGCCATTTTTGACAAAAATCTTGATCATTTTGATTTTATCGAAAGTATACGTTCTAAATATGACCGGGAGGAGCTGGCAATACTGAGACTTCTTCTGTATCACGGGGCACGAAAAAAAGTCTTTAATGTAACCAATAGTGCCTATACTGCATTAGCCATTCAAACAAGCCTGAAGGGACTTGAAGTCCCTCTTTTCTGGCAGAAAAAGAATGAGATAAGTATTGAGGAACGCCTTAATGGAATTCTGGATGTTTTATTTAACGGGATTATTAAGAAATAGGGTCATCTTTTAATTACCAGTCTCTTTTTCTTTTTCAGGCTGTAATAAAGCCATATTCCGCCAAGTATTATAAAAGGTATACTCAGCAGTTGTCCCATATTGAGCTTCATTGATGATTCAAATGCAACCTGATCCTCTTTCAGGAATTCAATAAAGAAACGGGCAACAAAAATAAGGATACAGGTCAGACTTATAAGAGTCCCCTGGATATATTCACCCTTTTTCCTCCAGTAGAGCCACAGGAGAATGCCAAAGATTAAAAGGTATACAAGGGCTTCGTATATCTGGGTAGGATGTTTTGGTGCAGTTTCACCGTTTCGCAGAAAAACAAAACCCCATGGAACAGTTGTTTCAACACCATAGATCTCTGAATTCATCAGGTTTCCCATTCTTATGAAAAAACCCGAAAGGGCAACAACAATTGCAACCCGGTCGATAGCCCAGGTAAAATCCTTTTTTTCTTTTCTTACAAAAAGCCAGATAGCTGTTATGATCCCAATAGCAGCTCCATGGCTTGCAAGACCCCCGTGCCAGATCTTCAGAATTTCAACCGGATGTGAGAGGTAATAACCGGGTTCATAGAAAAGACAATGACCGAGTCTTGCACCCACAATAACACCAATAGCTACATAGACAGTAAGTCTGTCAAGGACCGTTTCGCTCAGGTTTTCATTTTTGAATATCTTTTGCAAAATTATATATCCGAACAAAAAAGAAGATGCAAACAAAAGGCCGTACCATCGTACTGCAAATGAACCGATACGGAAAATCTCAGGATTTACATCCCAGGGAATAACTAATAAATGCATAATTAATTTTTATTATAATCGCCAAAGTTATAAAAATTAAAATTTAGTTCGCATCCTGCCCGAATAATAGACAGAGGTTTTATTAAGGCGGCTGGAATTTTCAATAAAAAAATATTTATGTTTGTATTTCACAAAACCCCGGATCTGATAATGAGCCAGAGCATATTTAAGCATATTCTTACTATCATTCTTGTCTGTGGCCTGATAGCCAGTTGTGCAAAAGTAAGCTCTCCCTCAGGAGGTCCCAGGGATAAGACACCTCCCGAAGTTGTTGGCAGTAACCCGGTTAACGGCACCACATTCTATAATAACAGGAAATTTGAAGTTACCTTTAATGAATATGTGACCCTTGACAGGATAAATGAAAATCTCATTGTTTCTCCACCCATGAAAAAAAGACCCCTGGTCTCTTTAAGAGGCAAAAGTGTGGTTGTTGAATATGAGGATGAGCTTAAAAACAATACAACCTATACATTTAATTTTCAGGATGCCATAAAGGACCTCAACGAAGGCAATGTATATGATAATTTCCGGTTTGTTTTTTCCACGGGTGCGGTAATAGATTCACTCTCGGTTACAGGAAATCTTTTCAATGCTTATGTGCTCGATATTCCTGAAGAAGCATTGGTGATGCTTTATAGCAATCTTGAAGATTCGGCTTTTAAGAAAAATATACCGGATTATTTGTCAAAAGCAGATGAGACAGGATATTTCAGGCTTGACAATGTATATGAAGGAACATATAATCTGTATGGTCTGGAAGAGAAAGATAACAGTAAAAATTTTAATATGCAGGAAGAAAAGATAGCATTCCTGGATGGACCAATTACCATAACCTCAGAAAAAAACTATCTTCCTGTAAAAGAGGATACCACAACGGTAATTGTTCAGCCCGGCAAAAAAGCCACCCAAAAGCCGGCTCTTACCGGTGAATATAAGCTTATCTTTTTCAGACATGATAAAAAATTAAACTACTTAACCACCTCATCAAGAGATCTGCCTTACCTGATGACCTATATCCTGGCGCTGCCTCCCGGGGAACATATTTTTGATCTGACCATTCCTGATGCAGATGAAAATTCATATTTCACAGAGAAAAGTATAGGGAAAGATACCCTGAAGGTCTGGCTGACTGACAGCACACTCTATTCACAGCAACAGATTACAACCATTATCGGTTATCCTTATACTGACACAACAAACACGATCATTCACAGGATAGACACGATAAACATGAGGTATACGGTGCCCCGTTCAGGAAGGGGAGGCAGGGCACGGCCGACTCCTTTCACTATTCAGACAAACCTTTCAGGTTCAATAAAACCCGGGCAGAAAATATTTTTTCAATCTACCACTCCGTTAAGAGCACCGGATACATCACTGATCAGGTTTTATGAACAGACAAAAGACACAATAATGCAAATCCCGTATAGCTTTATACCTGACAGCATAAATTCCTGCAGGACAAATCTGAACATTCAGCTTGAGCCGGAGAAAAACTATTTGTATATTGCTGATTCCGCATCATTTGGTAATATTTACGGAGAACATTCCGATTCAACGGGTATAAAGTTCTCAGTAAGAAAAGAATCCTCTTTCGGAACTCTTGTACTGAACATAAAGGGATATGACGGTAAAAGGATAATTGAACTGCTTGATAACAGCGAAAAAATAATCAGAAAAGCAAAAATGGACGGTGACGGTAAAACAGAGTTTCCTTTACTGGATAAAGGCAAATACAAGCTTCGGGTCATCTATGACATTAACGGTGACGGGAAGTGGACCACAGGCGACCTGGTTGAGAGAAGACAACCGGAACCGGTTTCATTTTATCCTCAGGAGCTTGAAATAAAGGAGGACCGGGTAGTTGACCAGGATTGGGATATAAGTACTATGAATTTTAAAAAATTAAATAATGTATCTCGTTCAGGTACACGCAGATAGAAATAATATATTATTAATTAAAAACGGATAAAGATGAAAAAAGTAGTTGCCGGTGTTGATATCGGCGGAACAAACACAAGGTTCGGCCTTGTTGACGAAAAGGGGAAAGTATTATCAGAAAAGGATTTTAAAACAACAGATTATCCAAAGATCGAAGGATTTGTTACTGCCCTGGTTGCCGGGATAAAAAAACTGGTTGCAGCGAAAAAAGAGTATCAGCTGGCGGGAATAGGTATTGGTGCTCCCGATGCAAATTACCACAGAGGAACAATAGAACATGCACCAAACCTTGCATGGAAAGGAATTGTACCACTGGCTGATCTCATTAAGAAAAAAATAAATGTACCGGTAGTTGTTACCAATGATGCCAATGCTGCAGCAATGGGAGAGATGATCTTTGGAGGTGCAAAAAAAATGAAAGATTTCATAGTACTGACACTTGGTACCGGACTTGGCAGCGGGATTGTTATCGACGGAAAAATGGTATACGGCCATACCGGCTTTGCAGGTGAACTGGGTCATATGACAGTTGTTCCCGGAGGAAGGGAATGCGGCTGCGGAAGAAAAGGGTGCTTTGAAGCATATGCTTCTGCAACCGGACTGGTAAAGACGGTGATTGAATTAATGAGCCTGATGAGGGACGAAAGCCCGCTGAGAAATATACCGGTATCAAAACTCACCTCAAAGAAAATTGCAGAGGCAGCTGCAAAAAAAGATCCTATAGCTGTTAAGGCAATGAACGATACTGCCGAGATACTCGGATTCGGAATAATAAATGCCGTTGTATTTTCAAGCCCCGAGGCAATATTCCTTTTCGGCGGACTTGCAAATGCAGGTGAAATGCTCTTTACCCCTGTAAGGAAATACCTCAAGGAAAACAACTATGTTCTTATGAAAGATACTGTCAAAATACTTCCGTCGGGTATTCCTGAAAGCAAAGGTGCCGTTATGGGATCTGCAGCACTTATCTGGAACGAATTGAAGGGATAAGTTTTTGTTGAGGGAATGAAAATTAGCCCATGAAAGTATTGAATGTCAGGAAATTAGAGTTTGATTCGCCATATCCGGATCCGGGTGAAATATCTACGAAGCTTGATGAGCTTGCAAAGAAAATTCACCTGACAGAGGTAAACTGGAAAGGATTTACATACAAGCCGGATGTGGATTTTTCGTTGGGTTACACCAATAACGAACTTCTGCTTAAATATTATATAACCGAAAACTGGTTTAAAGCAGAAAAGACAGAAACAAACGATATGGTATGTGAAGATTCCTGTGTGGAGTTTTTTGTTTCACCTGATGACGGAGGGATTTATTATAACCTGGAGTTTAACGGTATCGGCACATGCCACATGGGCGCAGGAACAGGCAGACAATCCGGCAGCAGGGCAGACCCCGGGGTTGTAGCAAAAATAAGGAGACAGACATCTGTCGGAAAAGATCCTGTATCGGAGAAAACCGGAAAATTTTCATGGACAATAACAATTGCAATTCCGTTCGAGGTCTTGTTTCATCATAAAATAGATGACCTGAAGGGGAAAACCTTAAGGGCAAATTTTTATAAATGCGGCGATAAATTGTCAATGCCCCATTATCTTACATGGAACCCTGTTGGAACAGAAAAACCTGATTTTCATCAACCGGAATATTTCGGACTGCTGAGATTTGTATAACTTCATAAAAAACAATAAACGGACATTTTTTAATCAGTAAGTGGTATATTTACATAAAGGTTTTCCTGTAATATGGCAAAAAAGAAACTTGCAGTCGGCATTGACATCGGCGGTACAAATACTGTTTTTGGATTTGTTGACAGGGAAGGTAATATCCTTGTTGAGGACAGACTAAAAACCATGGTCTATTCGAAGGTTGAAGATTTTGTCGCTGCATTGTTCCGGGCCATCGCAGCTGCCGGCAAAAAGATTGGTTTAGGGTATGAAATAATGGGCTTTGGTATAGGAGCCCCGATGGGCAACATACATAAAGGCACTATTGAATATTCCGCTGCCCTGCCATGGAAGGGTATTGTTCCTCTTGCAGAGGTATTTCACAGGCATACAGAACTGCCGGTTATTGTAACAAATGATGCCAATGCTGCAGCCGTGG
>CAZKWD010000087.1:0-8076 GCA_964556175.1 uncultured Rikenellaceae bacterium | reverse complement strand
TGTCCCGCGAAGCTTTAGCGTAGCGGGAGGTTGGGGGTGGGTTTAACAAAACGAAAAATAAAATTTATCAGAATATGAAAAAATTACTATTTACATCAACATTCTTATTTGTAACCCTCTTCGTAACTGCACTTCCCGATGAAGGCATGTGGATTCCCATGCTTATAGAGAAGTATAACATTAAGTTGATGCAGGAAAAGGGATTCAAACTGACAGCTGAAGATATTTATAGCATCAACAAGGCCTGTATGAAGGATGCAGTAGTCTCTTTCGGAGGAGGTTGTACAGCTGAGCTTATCTCGTCCGAAGGCTTGCTTCTGACTAACCATCATTGCGGATATGGCCGAATACAGGCTCTCTCCACCCTGGAGAATGACTACCTGACTAACGGATTCTGGGCAATGTCGCATGAAGAAGAACTGGCCTGTCCAGGTCTCTTTGTTACCTTTCTTAAAAGAATGGAGGATGTTACTGAAAAAGTCCTGATGGGAGTTGATGAGGATATGGAGCTTGAGGCAAGAGGAGCAAAAATAGATGCCAATATTCAGGAGATAATGGCCATGGCAGTAGAAGGTACAGATTATACGGCAAGTGTAAGACCCTTTTTTATGGGTAACCAGTATTTTCTGATGGTGTATGAAACATTTAATGATATAAGGCTTGTAGGTGCACCACCCTCTGCAATAGGGAAATTCGGCGGTGAGACGGATAACTGGGTGTGGCCCAGGCACACAGGAGATTTCTCACTATTCCGTATTTATGCAAATAATGAAAATAAACCAGCGTCACTTTCGACGGAAAACAGGCCCTATAAGCCACTATACCATTTCCCTGTCTCACTTAAGGGGGTTAATGAAGGTGACTTTACGATGGTATTTGGGTATCCGGGCTCAACCTCTGAATATGTCCCTTCGTATCATATCGATATGGTGAAGAATTATATCAACCCTAAAATGATTGAGATCCGTACAAAGAAAATAGAGATTATGGAAGCAGCCATGAATACGGATCCTCTCATAAGACTTCAGTATTCAGCAAAAAAATCAGGTGTTGCCAATGCATGGAAAAAATGGATAGGAGAGAACCAGGGCCTCGAAAGAATGAATACAATAGGGAAAAAGCAGGAATACGAGAAAAGACTCACAGAATGGATAAATGAAGATGAATCAAGAAGAGAAAAATACGGGGATATATTGCCTCGTTACAAGGAATTGTATTCAGAGCTTAAAGATTACAACCTGGTATACAGCTATACAAGTGATGCCTTCTTCAACGCCGGAGCTGAAGCAGTCGGATTTGCCAGGTATATGATGGCACTGGCCGGAATCTATGAAACAGATCCGTATTCGGAAAAGACCGATATAATTAAAAATGAGCTGATTAGCAGGGCGAAAGGTTTCTTCAGAAACTATAATTTGGAGACTGACAAGAAGCTTTTTGAAGCGATGATGTCTATGTATGGCGAGAATCTGGATCAGAAATGGCTGGCTCCGGAGTACATTAAGATAAAAGATGCTTGCAAGGGGGCCTTTCGTAAATTTGCTGATAAAACATATGACAAGTCAATTTTTACAGACGAGGAGAGATTTATTTCATTTGTCAATAATTTCAATAAGAGCAGTCTGAAGAAACTTCAGAAATATCCTTTTTACAGACTTGCAAAGAGTGCAGCTGAGTTTTTGTCAGCAAATGTCAGAAGTGAGCTGTATAAGATATCATCAGAAATAGTGACACTTAACAAAGATTATATGACTCTGCAAATGGAGTTTGACAGGGATCGTCTTTTTTACCCTGATGCAAATTCAACTCTCAGGGTGGCTTATGGAACTGTGAAGGGATATCTCTCCAAAGATGCAGTCTGGTTTAAACACTATACGACTTTAGAAGGCATAATGGAAAAGGATAATCCTGAAATATTCGATTATGATGTCCCCGATAAGTTGAAACAATTGTACATCGACAAGGATTATGGCCGATATACAACCAGGGATGGTGAGGTTCCTGTTTGTTTCATTGCCAATAATCACACTACAGGTGGTAATTCGGGCAGCCCTGTGATCAATGGTGAAGGGCATCTTATAGGTATCAATTTCGACAGGGCATGGGAGGGTGTTGCCAGTGATATGGCCTTCAATCCGGAACAGAGCCGCAACATAAGCCTCGATATAAGGTTTGTTCTGTTTATTATAGATAAATATGCCGGTGCAGACTATCTCCTGGATGAAATGACAATAGTTGAATAATAAACTGGATATCTAAACCCTGTTCAAGCACCTGCTAATTCAGTAAAATTCTTTAATTTCACAGGAAATATTATTGTAATGAAAATTGTTGCCGACGATAAGATCCCATTCCTTAAAGGAATTCTGGAGCCATTTGCTGAAGTTGTATATCTTCCGGGTAAACAGATAGACAATAAGATCCTGAAGGATGCTGATGCCCTGCTTATAAGAACAAGGACAAAATGTACTGAATCGCTTCTAAAGGGAACAAAAGTAAGATTTATAGGTACTGCTACTATAGGTTTTGATCATTTCGACACAAAGTTCTGTGCAAAAAACGGGATATACTGGACTAATGCTCCCGGCTGTAATTCAACATCGGTACAGCAGTATCTGGCAGCCGCCCTGCTAAAAATGGCTTTTGAGTTCAGATTTAGACTGAAAGATAAAACCATCGGTATTGTCGGTGTCGGAAATGTAGGATCGAAGGTCGAAAAGCTTGCACATCTTCTGGGGATGAATGTTCTTCTGAATGATCCTCCTAGAGCCCGTAAAGAGGGTAAAAAGAATTTTGTAAACCTAAGGACTGTTCTGAATGAATCAGATATTATTACACTCCATGTACCTCTTAACGTTGTTGGAGAGGACTGCACATGGTACCTTTTTAATGACATGAGCTTTAAAAAGGTAAAGAAGGGAACATGGTTCATCAATACCTCACGCGGTGAGGTAGCAGAAACAGGCCCACTCATCAAAGCCATGGAGTCGGGTAAGCTGGGGGGAGCTGTAATCGATGTGTGGGAGAATGAACCGGATATAGATATGAGGCTGATGTCGGGAACATTTCTTGCCACACCCCATATAGCAGGATATTCAACAGATGGTAAAGCAAACGGCACATCTATTATTGTCAATGCATTATCAGGCTATTATGATCTTCCTCTTAAAGATTGGTATCCACCTGAAGTTCCGGAAGCCGAAGACCAGGTTATCTCGATTAGTGAAGCTGGAAAAACAAGTGAGGATGTTCTGGTGGAGGCAGTCAGCAGAACATATAATATTGATGAAGACAATATCAGCCTCCGCTTTTCACCTGCCGACTTCGAAAAACTAAGAAATGACTACCGGATAAGAAGGGAGTTCCCAGCCTATACCGTAAAACTAAATGGTGGAACCAGACAATCAAGGGAAATGCTGCAACAGCTTGGATTCAATCTTATCTGAGGATTGCAGTGTAGCTTTTTTTGCAGCTTGGGCAAATTCCTTTACCTGAAATGCAAATGCCTGCAACCTGGTTTCAAGAGAGACTGAATCCTGTCCGTCATATGCTATATTTATAAAAGGTATATTTCTATAGTCCTTTCTGAAAGAGTCGCTTACAGAAGCTACAAGTGTTCCCGGCATACAGGTAAAAGGAAGGATGGCAGCGATACCAGAAACTCCTCTCTTTGCCATTGCTACTGAGGTCCCTACTCCAATGGGAGGTTCACCATCATAATACTCGCTGATGTAGGCATTACATGAATAAAGTATCTCGTGCAGAGGGATATTCATGCTGCGATCTGTGAATTTTTTAATTCCTTTCAGGAGATAATCGGCTATAATCTCCTGGCCGGCTTCCTGGATTTTTGACTTGATAATGCCTTTCTTATCATTTTTCCAGCGGCTATCACGGGTGAACCGATGTGTTGAATAGGTTATCCATTCTGCAAATGGACTCACAACTACCTCCAGATCAAGGTCTTCCAGCCGGTTGGCAATATTGCCGTTACATTCTGCATTATCACGCATATATGTCTCACCGATGATTGCCACAATAGGTTTTTTTATTGTTTTGTCGACCTGTATTTCCATGAATTCATATGCTATTTCTTTTAATAATTTTTGTAATCCGTTTGATCCTTTTTCGATGCATTTTTCAAGCTTTGTGATTGCATCATAGTAAATCCTGTCAGTTTCACCCTTATTGATCTCATACGGTTTGATCTCACATTGTATTTTTCTTATATAATCGGAAACAATTATTCCTTTCCATGCGTTAATCCTGAATCTTTGTCCATATTCGCCGGCTATATCTTCATACGATGTATTATTTGAAGGTGTCGTTAACTCAACCTCCTTGTAACCCAGTCTGTCAAAGAGTATCCTGTGGAACTGATTATATTGTCCAAAACGGCATGGTCCGTTATGATCAGGCATGAAGAATGATATTTTTTTCGGGTCTGCAGCAGGTTCCCGAAGTTTTCTTAAAAAACTACCGGTAACGCATATCATCGGGAAACATTCTCTCGATGAGGTGTACTCTCTTCCTATAGCAATATCTTCTTCATTCGGCCTTGGAAGTACTTCTGAATACACTCCAATGCTTCGGGCTGCTGCAGCAACCATATATGCACCATCGTTCATATATGGAAAATATAAAGTTCTATCCTTTGGAGGGGCTGAAGGACCTGGTCTTGGTCTGAACACTTCCACCTTTCTCTTTTCATTCTTTTCTGATCCTTTGAGGCTGTCAAGAAATGCTTCGATACGTGTTATCATCCCTGCATCTGCAGAGTGTTCATCCACCTCAAGGTGCAGAAAAGGCTTTCCTTTGAGTTCTTCAGTGATATAATGCCATAAGAAAGAATCCGGCCCGCATCTGAAGTTACTGATATAAACAGCATAAAGCCCATCTGTCTTTGCCACATACTGTGCTGCTGCAATGATCTTTTGACCATTTGGCCAGTACATATTTCTATAGTTTTCGTAGATATGTTTGACGTTAAGGTCAAGCATATCTAATGGGACAGGCATTACGTTCTTGGCTATCAGCTTCTCCACCAGTCCGAGGTTTAAATGTGGATCGCAGCCATTATATGGTCTTCCCAGGAGGATTACCGGCTGGCAGTTATCAGGAATATCATTCATTACCCTCTTCCCAAATTCTACAAGCCGTTTTTCAAACAGTGTCTGGATATTGGTTGCTAAATATAACGCTTCCTTTATTTTCTCGCTGCTTATTCCGAATTTCTCATTGAAGTAACCGGTTATTTCCTTTATCAGTGCTCTTTCAAAGAATCGAAAATGAAGAGTTGGTATCAATAATTTTGATTCATCAATTCTTCCTTTCAATGCTGCTTTAACCATGAAAGGGTAAGACTGGATCCAGGGGCAGTTGCAGTTAAAAGTTTTATCCCCCTCTTTAAATACGGTATTGACAATGAATGGTAGAAAAATATAATCTGCTCCTTTCCTGATAAGATCTATTACATGCCCATGCATGATCTCAACTGGCAGACAGGCTTCGGTGGTTATTGTTTCAATAGATTGAGTTAAAAGTTCTTTGTCGGATTCTTTTGATAATAATATGGTAAATCCGAGTTTTTCAAAGAAGCTTCTCCAGAAGGGAAACTGCTGGTAGAAGACCATCAGAGCACGAGGTATACCAATGGTAATGTTTTTAGGTTCCTTTGACTCTTCATAACCTTCCATTAGCATTTCAATCCTTTGGAGGAACAGGTTTGGTATATTGTTTTTACTTTTCTTCCTGCTGCTTGTTTCATATTTTTCACACCTGCCTCCATAAAAAAGCGATTTCTTTTCACCTTTAATTTTTACTTTTCGTATTTCACAGTGGTTAGGACAACCCTGGCAGGTAAACCTGTCGATATCATATGTGGCATTTCGGATATCAAATCCTTTGAATGTTGTTTTTCCCCCGGAAGTCATTGCACGTTGTGCCAGGATAGCAGCACCAATAGCTCCGGTAACATCAAAGTGAGGAGGAATAATGATCTTTTTCCCCAGAACCTGCTCAAAGGCAGCTACTACGGCTTTGTTATTTGTCACTCCTCCCTGGAAGAAGATCTTATCACCTATTTTGTGGTTAGCTACAACTTTCTGAAGGTAATTGTAAACGATTGAATAAGCGAGCCCGCCTACAAGGTTTTCATTTTTAGCACCTTTTTGCATGAAAGAGTTGAGGTCTGATTCCATGAATACTGTGCATCGGTCACCCAATTTTACCGGGGATTCCGAATTCAGTGCTGTTTTTCCAAACTCCTCCACTATATTAATATTGAGCTTTTCGGCCTGTTCCTCAAGAAAAGATCCGGTACCGGCCGCACATACTTTATTCATTTCAAAGTCAACGACCACACCATTTTCAATGCTGATATATTTTGAATCCTGACCTCCTATTTCAAAGATCGTATCAACAGTCGGGTCATAATCTATTGCAGCTGTGGCCTGGGCAGTAATTTCATTCTGAATTGTGTCTGCCCCGATAAAATCACCAGTCAGGTATCGACCCGAACCTGTAGAACCGGCACCTATCACCTTTACATTTTCACCTGTTTCATTATAAATCTCTGTTAATCCTTTCATTATGGCTTCAAGAGGTCTCCCTGCTGTTGGCAGGTATCGTCTTGAAACCACATTGTGTTGATCATCAATAAGAACCACATTGGTGCTGAGCGAACCTACATCCACACCCAGGAAAACAGGTAACGGAGCTTTATCAGAATTCACCGGTACCGTTTCTTTAAAGTAAAGAGTATCTGTCTCCTTTAGTCGCGGCAGGCTGATAAAATTATATTTATTTTCAGAAAGATGTTTTTTAAGCTCTTCTATTCCCCTGAAGCTATCCATTTCAAGCTTATTTGATAACGCATGAATGACAGCCCCGATGGCTCCCATGGAAGCATAATGTTGAGGAATAATAAGCTCGTCATCTTTAAGATCAAGAATTTCCCTGAAAGCCCTTACCATTCCACTATTAGCGGCGACTCCCCCGGCAAAGATCACTGGTTTGAGTATATCTTTGCTCCGCGCTACATTGCTTCTGAAATTACGAGCTAATGCAAAACATAATCCTGCTACTATATCGTGAAGAGGTGTTGCAATCTGTTGATGATGTATCATGTCGCTTTTTGCGAATACACTACAGCGTCCTGCAATTCTTGGTGGATTGACCGATTTAAGGGCGAGTTCTCCGAATTCATTTTCGATAGCAACACCTATTCTCTTTGCTTGCTGATCAAGGAATGATCCTGTTCCGGCAGCACAAATACTATTCATTTCAAAATCAACAAGACGGGACTTGTTATTTACCGGATCCTTTTCCATAAGAATCAGCTTAGAGTCTTCCCCGCCTATTTCAATAATACTCTTTGCATCAGGAAACAGAGCAGCTGTTGACTCAGACTGGGCAATAATCTCATTTACAAATTTTCCTCCAATAAGATTTGTGGCCAGCTTACCACCTGTGCCAGTGATGGCTATACCTTTGATATTTTTAGCAGGAATTTCATTTAGAATGGAAGATAGTCTGTCGAGGAGGGTATTGAATGGTTTCCCATGTACATAATCATAATGCTCTGAAAGAACATTTATATTATTATCAAGCAATACAGAATTCAAAGATATTGATCCTATATCCAATCCAAGATAAAGATCGTCATTATTTATACCAGCTCGGGGAATGTTCTCCATATCTCTAGTTGAATGTTTTGTATACACAGACTCATCTAATTGAAAACTAAAATAGGGTTTTATTTTTTAAAAACAATTTTTTCGGTTTATATTAATTATTTAAAATCTTACATTTTTATAGCCATCTTTCCTTAGTTATTTCTCACAAAATGTTCACATTCATTATTTTCACCGGTACTTTCCATGGCCTTTTTGACAATAATGACTGATTAATAAATCGAAAGACATCTTGCAGAAGGTGATCAGGCGGGGATGTTTAAGATAACGCATGTCCCTTCTCCCTTTTTACTCTCCACACTGATAGTGCCCTTATTGATAAGGACAAGCTCATGGCACAGTGTCAATCCAAGCCCTGTCCCTTTTTCATCTTCTGTACCCG
>CAZKWD010000086.1:0-8108 GCA_964556175.1 uncultured Rikenellaceae bacterium | reverse complement strand
TATATTCCATATATCCTTTTACTGATAATGCTTCTCTGGCATGCTGTATTGTTTGCCCAGGAAAGGTTTCCTCGTCCTGAATTTCAAACAGATTATGTTTACCCGGAGCATCAGATGCCTTTACAGCGATCTCAAACCTGGGAATATATTGATGTCGGTGTTTTGATTGCAGCACTTTCTGTTACAACCTGGCTGGCTTTGAAAAAAAGATCGCGCCAGGGTCTCATCTGGATGTCGGTATTCTCACTTGCATATTTTGGATTCTTCAGGGAGGGTTGTATTTGTGCTGTAGGGTCAGTGCAGAATGTAGCTCTGGCACTCTTTAACGAGAGCTATGCCATTCCTTTGACTGCACTTCTTTTTTTCATCATACCATTGATATTTGCACTTCTTTTCGGAAGGGTCTTTTGTGCAGGTGTATGTCCTCTTGGAGCCATTCAGGAACTTACAGGATTTAAACCTCTAAAACTGCCAAAGGCAGTTGAATCGATAATGGCTGCAGTTCCTTTCATATATCTTGCCCTGGCAGTGCTTTTTGCTTCAATGGAAAGCCAGTTCATTATCTGCAAGTACGATCCTTTTGTGGGATTCTTCCGTCTGGATGCTACATTTACAATGATAATCTTTGGGGTTCTTCTTCTTCTTGCAGGAATATTTATAAACAGGCCATACTGCAGGTATCTGTGTCCGTATGGTGTACTTCTCAATATCTTTTCAAGGTTTGCAGGAAAACACCTGACCATCACTCCTGCTGAATGTATAAATTGCAGACTTTGTGAAGATGCATGTCCATATGATGCAATAATACCTTCCAATATTGATCAGCCTGCAGAGGAACCTTTTAAATCGAGAAAAAGGTTTATAGCATATTTTCTTTTAATTCCGGTATTTGCTGCTGCAGGAGGACTTATTTTATATAATGCTGCACCGGCACTGGCTACCATTCACAAAGAAGTACAACTTGCCCAGGAGATAAGAGCTGAGCAGGAAACAGGAATTGAAGCCGTATCAGAGGCAGCTTCTGCATTTAAGGAATCAGGACAGACAGAAGAAGAACTGTTTGCTAATGAAGCTACTATAATATCGAGGTTTAAAAAAGCCTCACCCTGGGCAGGAGTATTCCTGGGATTATCGCTGGGAATAGGTCTTTTTGGAATGACGACAAGTAAGACACGCACTGAATATAAACCACACCAGGGAAAATGTTACAGCTGTGGTCGCTGTTTTAAATACTGCCCTGTTGAAGCAAAAAATAAGAGTGATAAATCATGAAGCTGAAAGAGAAAGATATATCTACCCTTAAGGTTATAAGCCAGATAGCTGGGATTTTTACATTAGTCGTTGCAATAACGATGGTATTTAGTCTGATCCAGTTAAAGACAATTGATCCACTGGACAATCCGGTATTGTTGGAGCTCAAGGAACAATATGACAGAGATCCTGATAATTCCAATTTGGCTGAGCAGATAAGGGCTATGGATCTCATGGCGCGAAAAGCATATTTTGCTTCACGCCGGCAGATAGAAATAGGATCATATCTGCTGTTAGCCGGGGCGATTGTCTTTATCTTTTGTCTGAGGCTTATTACGGGAGAAGAGAAAGTAATCCCATCTGAACCCGGCGAAAAACCTGATACTTTACTGAAACAAAAACGTGGGCGACAATTAATACTTATTTCCGCTTCTGTGATCACTGTTGGTGCAATAGTATCGTCATTCCTGCTAAGGGATGATCTGCCCGAAATAAGAGCAGCAAAACAAGATAAGACCGGGTCGGGATTATTTGCAAATATCTTTAAGAAAAGTACAAAATCATTTTCTGAACAAGGTGGAGAGGATTTTAATATTCCAGCAGAGGATTTTGAACCTGATGAGACCAATTTCCCGTTCTTCAGAGGCCAGGATGGCCGTGGTATTGCCGGTGGATCAGGATATCCCACAGAATGGGATGGAGAACAGGGTACAAATATTAAGTGGAAGATGAAGATCCCTACATATGGTAAAAGCTCACCGGTAATATGGGGTGATAAATTATTTGTTACCGGTGCAGAAGGAACAGTTGGTGTGGTCTATTGTGTTGATAAGAACTCAGGGGAGATTTTATGGAGTGTATCGGCAACTGGTATAGAAGGAGAACCGGAAGAGTTACCGGAGATGGATATGGAAGCCGGAATGGCTGTATCGTCAGCAGCTGTAAATGATGAGGCAGTTTGCGCAATATTTGCAAACGGAAATCTGATTTGTCTAGATATGGATGGAAATAAAAAGTGGGGATTGAATGTGGGTGCCCTTGATAATGTTTACGGGTATTCCTGTTCACTCATCATTCATGAGAATACCCTTATCGTACAGCATGACTCAAACAAGAGACTGTCGATGATGGGATTTGATATTAACACAGGTGAAATGATCTGGGAAACTCCGAGAGATGGCAGCCCGGTTTGGTCATCACCGGTACTCTCAATTTTTGATGATCAGCCACAGGTAATAATAAACGGGCATCCTGCCGTTACTGCATATGATCCCATTGATGGAAAAGAACTATGGTCTGTGGACTGTCTGACAGGCGATGTTGCTCCATCACTTGCCGTAAACAGTATAATGGTATATGCCAATACCGATTATGCCAGGCTTGCGGCAATAAAACCAGGTCCTGAAGCTGAAATAGTCTGGGAAGATAACTACTATACATCAGATGTTTCAAGTCCTGTGGCAAATAACAGTTACCTGTTTATAGCTACAGGTTATGGTGATGTGGCATGCTATGATGCACTAAGAGGTGATACACTCTGGACTCATTATTTCATGGAGCAGTACTATGCATCTCCCATAATAGCAGATGATAAGGTATATCTGCTCGACAGAGGAGGTACCACCAATATAATTAAGGCTTCTAACACATTTGAACTGATTTCTGTTTCCCCTCTTGGTGAACCAGTTGATTGTACACCGGCATTTTCAGATAAAAATATATATATAAGAGGAATATATAACCTTTATTGTATTTCACAGGAGTGAAGAAAGACAAAACACATAGTGAAAATTCAGACTGCAACTGCAAACCGGTCGATATCAATGAGATAACATCGGTAGTAGATGAGGTAGTTGAGCACACAGGACGGGAAAAGGATAAGGTAATCCTTATCCTGCAGGAGGTTCAGAAGAAGCTTAATTACCTTCCTTCTGAAGCTCTCCGACATATATGCAGTGTAACTGATATTACTCCCGGCCAGTTGTCTGGCGTATCAACCTTTTATTCACAGTTCAGACATCTCCCTGTGGGAAAACATATAGTTAAGGTCTGTTCAGGAACTGCATGCCATGTGAAGGGATCACAGCTTATTGCAGAGGCATTTCAAAGAGAACTTAAAATAGACGATACACACAATATATCGCAGGATAATCTCTTTTCTATTGAGGAGGTTGCCTGTCTGGGGTGTTGTACATTAGCACCTGTTGTACAGATAGATGGGAAAACCTATGGTCATGTAAAACCCAATATGACAGATGAAATAATAAATGATTTTCTTACTTCACACCGAGGAGAACCGCAGATCGCGGAAGAGGATGATGGAGATAATCTTGATGCGGAGGTAAGGATAGGACTGGGTTCATGCTGTGTGGCCGGCGGAAGCAAGGAGATACTTTCCAGCCTTATAGAAGTCAAAGAGGGCTACGATCTTAATATTAAGCTGAAACCTGTGGGATGTGTTGGGGTTTGCAACCAGACACCTCTGCTTGAGATAGTTACAAGGGAAAACATTCATCACCGGTATACCAATGTCAGGAAAGAGCAGGTTGAGGAGATACTGTTGAAGCATATTAAACCTGTCTCATTTAACAAAAAGATAATATATAAGTTAAATGATCTCGCAGATTCTTTTGTGACAGATGAAAAAAGCCAAAGCCCGATCAACCTGCCTCGTGACACAAGAGAAAAATATCTTAATAATTTCCTGAAGAAGCAGATACACCTGGCAACTTTACATAGCGGTATTCTCTCCCCGGAATCATTTGACGAATATCTGATGCTGGGAGGTTTTGAAGCATTTAAAAAAGCGCTTAAGTCATCCAATCCTTCAGGAATAACAGATACAGTTTCCAGCAGCGGATTAAGAGGCCGTGGAGGCGCCGGATTCCTGACAGGCAGAAAATGGAAAATCTTTTCCGAAGCATCAGGGAATCCGAAATACATTGTCTGCAACGGAGATGAAGGTGACCCGGGAGCCTTCATGGACAGGATGCTTCTTGAGTCATTTCCATACAGGATAATTGAAGGAATGCTTATAGCAGGATATGCAACAGGTGCACATGAAGGTATCTTTTATATCAGGGCTGAATATCCCCTGGCTGTTGCAAGAGTCAGAAATGCTTTAAACGACTGTTATGAAAATGGAATTCTGGGGGAAAATATCTATGATTCATCGTTTTCTTTCGACCTAAGGATATTTGAAGGTGCGGGAGCCTTTGTATGCGGCGAGGAAACAGCACTAATAGCTTCTCTTGAAGGTAAACGCGGCTCTCCCCATTTCAGGCCTCCCTATCCTGCAATAAAAGGCTTCAGAGACAAACCGACTCTTGTGAACAATGTGGAAACATTCTCCCTTGTTCCATGGATAATAAATAACGGTAGCAAAGCCTTCAGTGCTATAGGGACTGAAAAAAGCAAGGGAACAAAAGTCTTTGCACTGGCAGGTAAAGTTTCGAAGGGTGGTCTTATTGAAGTCCCGATGGGAATTACTATAAGAGAAATAGTTGAACAGATCGGAAACGGTGTCGGGGAAGGAAAAACATTCAAAGCAGTCCAGATAGGCGGGCCTTCAGGAGGTTGTATACCTGCCAGAATGGCCGATACTCCCATTGATTATGAGAAACTTATGGAAATGGGCGCAATGATGGGCTCCGGAGGCATGGTTGTCCTCGACAATACCGACTGTATGATTGATATCGCAAAGTATTTTCTGACATTTACACACAAACAATCATGTGGAAAATGCACATTTTGCCGGGTTGGGACAAAACGGATGCTTGATATTATTACAAGATTGAGTGAAGGAAAAGCATCAATGGATGAAATAGATGAGTTGGAACAATTATGTCATGATGTAAAAAATGGGAGTCTGTGCGGACTTGGTAAAACTGCACCAAATCCTGTACTTACAGGACTGCAGTATTTCAGATCAGAATATGAAGCACATACAAAGGGATACTGCCCCGCTAAGAAATGCAGGGACCTGATACAATATGTTATTAATGACGATTGTACCGGGTGTACGAAATGCTTCCAGGAGTGTCCTGTTGGCGCGATAGAGTTTAAACCTTACGAAAAGCATGAAATAGACCAGGAGTTGTGTACGAAATGTGATAACTGCAGGATAGTATGTCCTGAAGATGCTGTTGAAATAGTAAATATCAATGATGATCAGGATCAGAATAGATAATATTGAAATAGAAGCTGAAGAGGGTCAGACAATACTGAATGCTGCTAGAAAGGCAGGAATTCATATTCCCACACTTTGTCATAAAGAGGGAATTAAACCTTATTCGTCATGTATGGTGTGTATGGTAAAGAATTCAAAAGCAAATAGTTATATTCCATCATGTTCATCATTAGTTCAGGATGGTATGGAAATAGACACTTCCGGGGAAGATGTTTTGACGTTAAGAAAAAAAGCTGTGGAATTATTGTTATCAGAACACAGGGCCGAATGTGAAGCACCATGCCGTATTGTGTGTCCTGCCGGTTATAATATACCGCTGATGAACAGGTTACTGCAAGCCGGGAAAGTAGAGGAAGCAATTGAACTGGCCAGGTCGGAAGTAACGACACCTGAAATACACTGTAGCGAGTGCTCAGGGTATTGCGAAAATGCATGCCGCAGAAAGAAAATTGACGAGCCTGTATCAATACGTAACATAATGTTGTTTGTTTCACGTAGTATTAATAAAGGTAATATATCTTATAAAACTGGTAGTAAGGATAATAAAAATTCCGTGGAACAAGGCGAAGAAAAAATATCAAACCCTTTACGCGGGAAATTTTCTTCCAGAATAGGAAGGCTTGAAGATGCTGAATTAAGCGAATGGCTGAAAGAGTGTACCGGTACTGGTAAACGCTACAGGGATATATCAGATTTCAAATCTGCCGGTTTAGAGGCAGAAAATTGTATGCATTGCGATTGCCGTGCAGCAAGAGATTGCAGGCTGAGGGACATAGCTGCCGGATTAGGAATAAAAGATCCTTCAGGTAAACTGGTAAATGCGCATATAGAAAAAAAGATAAATCGCAAAACCGGCCTGATTTTTGAAAATGCTAAGTGTATAAAATGTGGTCTTTGTGTCAGGGTATGTGAGGATAGCAGTAACGACCCCGCTCTCTGTTTCATAAACAGGGGATTTGTCTCAATAATCTCAGAACCGCTGACTGAAGGGTTTGAGGATATTCTTAAAACAAAAGCAGATATCTGTGTTGAAGTATGTCCTACAGGCGCATTAAGTAAGTTAAAATAGTATTCTGATAATGAAATATTTAGTTATTATATTGCTATCACTGATGCTGAATCCTTTTGTGGTTGGCCAGGTTTCGGATAATAACTGGCCTGTTTTCAGGGGTAACAGCGATCTTTCAGGAAATACAAATCATGAATTCACCACTGCTCCCACTTTATTATGGAGTCTTGCAACCGATGTCAGAACAAAATCATCACCTGTATTAAGTGATGGAGTTATTTATTTCGGAAATGACAAGGGAACTGTTTACGCCATAAGTGAAGAGGGAACAATACTCTGGCGTTTTCAGACTGGCAGCCCAATTGAAGCTCCTCCCCTTATATTTGGTGACAAGGTATTCATAGGCTCTTATGATGGTATATTTCGTGCTATAAATAAGAAGACAGGAAACTCTGAATGGTCCTACCCTACCGAAAATCAGATATTGGGATCGGGAAATTTATGGATATCAGGCAGGTATGCAGGAATTATTGTAGGAAGTTATGACTATTATCTTTATTGTCTGAACCCGGAATCCGGAAAACTCTTATGGAGAATTGAAACAAATAATTATGTAAATGGCACACCTGCTGTAGCAAATAATAAGATAATATTTGGAGGATGCGACGGAATTATGAGAGTAACAGATCCCAGGACAGGTATCCAGAGGAATACCTTTGATATAGGCAATTATATTGCTTCCTCACCTGCTGTAATTGACAATTTGGCCTATTTTGGTGACTATGATGGAGCATTTTATTGTCTTGATATAACCTCGGGTGAAATGATATGGAATATTCCGATGGGCGAAATGACAGGATCTATACTTGGTATCCCTGCTGTCGGGCACAATTCAGCAATAATAGGTAACGAGGATAAATATTTATACTGTTATAATGCTAAAAATGGTAGGTTAGTATGGAAATACAGAACAAACGGACGAGTAATTGGTTCAGCTGTCATAACCCCGTCAAAGGTTATTTTTGGCAGTATGGATGGTAATATCTATATGCTTGGATTAACAAATGGAAAAAAGATATGGAGCTTTAATGCAGGGGCTCCCATTGGCAGTTCACCTGCAGTAACACAGGAGAAGTTCTATTTCCTGACCGAAGACGGAAGATTACTGGCATTCGGCACTAAATAACTTATGAAAATTATATATCTCATAACAGGTTCGGGAGGCTCATTTTACTGTGCGAATTGCTACCGCGACATGCTTTATCTAAGAGCTATCAGAAAGGTCCCCGGCACTACGGCAAAAGCTATTCCTCTTTATCTTCCACCCGATGAAGATGTCGATAAAAACCATGAAATGGATACACATGTCTTCTTTGGTGCAATTTCAATGTACCTGAGAGAAAAGGTGAGGATATTCAGGAATATGCCAATGTTCCTTGAGAAATTTTTTCGTCTCAAGCCATTCCTGAAACTGGCTGCCCGCCTGGCCGGTACAACACGGTCAGAAGGGCTTGAAGACATGACACTTAACATGATCAAAGGTGATGCCACTTTCCGTAAAGATGAGGTTGACAGGCTGGTAAACTATCTGAATAGTGAGGGTAGACCTGATATTATCCACCTCTCAAATGCCCTGATCCTTGGACTGGCGCGTCAACT
>CAZKWD010000085.1:0-8122 GCA_964556175.1 uncultured Rikenellaceae bacterium | reverse complement strand
AATCCAAGAGACAAAAGAGCATATGGAATTACTGTTGCTCATCTTCTCAGCCATAAAGGAGGATGGACTCAGCGGTGGGGAGATCATATGTTCATGCCCCTGGTTGTTGCTGATCAAATGGGTATGAAACCCCCGGTTGATACCAGGACAATAGTAAGATTTGCACTTGATAAGAGGCTTCATTTTACGCCCGGCAAAGGCAGGGCATACTCAAACCTGGGGTACAGTATTCTCGGGCTGGTAATAGAAGAGGTTTCAGGAATGCCTTATGAAGAATATTGCCGGAAAGCTGTACTGGAGCCACTGGGTATTTATGATATGGTACTTGCACGTAATCTGCATTCACTAAAGGCACCCTATGAAGTAACCTACTATGCACCCTCGGATGTTGTTCCAAAGCCATCAATATATGGTACGGGTGAACTGGTCTCTCCGGTCTACGGCGGAAATGATATCGAAGCCCTTGGCGGAGCCGGCGCATGGCTGGCAACAGCACCTGACCTTCTTCGCCTGCTCCTGGCTGTTGACGGATTCGAAACTAAAGAGGATATACTGACCCGCGAGAGTATTGAAATTATGACCGATATCCAAAACGGACTTGCCCCAATAGGATGGAAAGCAACGATCAGCAACGGAACATGGTGGAGAACCGGGTCATTCCCGGGTAGTGCGGCGATGATGAAAAGACAACCTGACGGGACAGCCTGGGTGGTACTCTTTAACTCAAGTGCCTGGAACGGACCTGAAATACATTCTTACGTTAATACCATGATGTACAGGGTAATATCTCGGCTTAAAATAACCGGTCAATATGATCTTTTTGACTATTCACTGCCTGTGCCCCTTAAGACCGACTATATTACTTCAACGCCTGCTGAATAATGTGCTTCTCAGTTAATGTAAACCTGATTAAGGAAGAACTTGAAGAGAGATATGGTATCTCATTTCCTGATAAATACCGGTATGAGCCAAGTTATTATTATCATGCATTCGGACTACCCGTTATACCTGGAGTATGCTCCGAAAATCCGGCGACTATATCATTTCTTAAGTGGGGATTGATACCTTCCTGGATTAAGAACCAGGAAGATGCTGAAGCAATAAGATTTAAAACCTTCAATGCCAGGGCAGAAAGTGTTGATACGAAACCATCTTTTTCATCATCCTTCAGATCAAGAAGATGTCTTATCCCGGTCAGGGGTTTTTATGAATGGCAGCATGTGGGGAAAAGAACAATACCATGGTATGTATACAGGGCTGATAATGAAATTATTACACTGGCAGGACTCTACAGCGAATGGTTGCCTGCGGCCGGGGGAGAACCATTGAAGACTTTTACTATTATAACAACTGATGCCAACGAACTGATGGCTGAGGTTCATAACTCAAAGAAACGAATGCCGGTTATCCTGGCAAGACCAGATGAAAAGAAATGGGTAGATGTCAAAATCCCTCCTGCAAGAGCTTCGGAAATGCTTAAACCCTGTCCTTCCGATGTTCTTAAGGCTCATACAATCGGTCCATTGGTAAATGACAGAAATGCAAACAGAAATACTCCGGATGTAATCAAAGAATATACCTGGACTGCAGAATAAATGATTTATCAAATACAAGGACGGGTTTCGTCTAAAATATTTCAACTAACTTCTTCAGGTTTATAGTTTTTATTAAATTGCCGCTCTATTCCTAATATTAAATATTTATCCTGTTATGAAATCTATTTTTAGAATTACATTATCAGTCATACTTTTTACAGTATGCTTAACAGCAACAGCCCAGAATGAAACAAAATTATTGAGGTTCCCTGCAATATCTGGCGATCAGATAGTTTTCAGCTATGCAGGAGACCTGTATACTGTCAGCAGTAATGGCGGAGTTGCACGTAAATTAACAACAGATATTGGATATGAGATATTTCCCAGGTTTTCTCCTGATGGAAAATATATCGCATTTACAGGCCAGTATGATGGAAATACAGAAGTTTTCATGATACCGGGAGAGGGAGGAACTCCAAAGAGACTAACCTACACTGCAACACTTAGCCGCGATGATGTGGGCGACAGGATGGGCCCTAACAATATTGTAATGACATGGACCCCTGACGGGAAAAATATTGTATACCGGTCAAGAAGATATACATTCAGCGATTTTTTGGGACAGCTGTTTACAGTTCCTGTTGAAGGAGGAATGTCGAAAGAATTGCCTCTGTCAAAAAGCGGTTTCTGCTCGTATTCCGATGACGGAAAGAAACTGGCTTTTAACTGGGTTTTTCGTGAATTCAGAACATGGAAATACTATGAAGGTGGTATGGCTGATGATATAAGAATATACGATTTTGATACAGAAAATGTTGAAAAGATTACCGATAACAAGGCCCAGGATATTTTCCCGATGTGGATAGGGGATGAGATCTTTTTCCTGTCCGACAGAGACAGGATAATGAATATGTTCGTCTATAACACTGTCACAGGGGCGACAGAAAAAGTAACAAATTTTGATACATATGATATTAAATTTCCTTCAGCCGATAAAACACATATTGTCTTTGAAAATGGCGGTTCTATATATAAAATGGAAGCCAAAACACGTAAAGTTGAAAAGGTAAATATTTATATAGCAGATGATTATGAGGCTGACAGAAAAGTTCTCAAAGATGCATCCGAAAGGATAACTGCAGTAAATACGTCACCCGATGGTGAACGTGTAGTTATAAGCGCCCGTGGAGATATATTCGATGTTCCTGTAAAAGAGGGTGTAACCAGAAATTTAACAGAAACTTCAGGTGTTCATGAGAGAAATGCTAAATGGTCACCTGACGGGAAAAATATAGCATGGGTTTCTGATGCCTCAGGTGAATATGAAATATGGATACAGAAAGCTGACAGATCTGAAGCTGCCTTTCAAATAACAACGGGCCAGAATACATATATCTTTGATATTGAATGGTCCCCTGACAGTAAGAAGGTCATTTATGTAACAAAAAAGAATGACCTCAGGTTTGTTGAAATCCAGACAGGCAAAATCACTATTGTGGATAAGTCACCTAAAAGTCCATATTATGACGCTAACTGGTCATCCGATAGCAAATGGATTGCTTTTGTGAGACAGGAACAGGATTTTCCGGTGATCAGGATCTATAATACAGCAACTGCAACCTCTCATGAGATAACAAATAACCGGTACTCTTCAGACAGCCCTGTATTCAGCTCAGACGGCAAATACCTCTTCTTCGTATCCGAAAGAGATTTTAACCCAATTTACAGCCAGACCGAGCAGAATCATGCATATCTCGATATGAGCAGGATATATCTTGTTCCACTCGCAAAAGATACTCCTTCACCACTGGCTCCTGTTGATGATCAGGTTAAGGTGGTTGTAAACACTCCTTCATCGCAAACAAAAGGTGATAAAAACAAAAAGGATTCTGATAAGAATATACCGGAAACCGAAGTGAAAGAAACTAAAATAGATTTCGACGGAATAATGGACAGGATAATCTCTCTTCCGGTACAACCTGCAAATTATAATAATCTGCAGCCAGCCGGTGATAAATTATTCTATAACATGAATTCACGGAGGGAAGGTGCTTCTACAGCCAAATACTTCGATCTGAAAGAAAAGAAAGAGGTTGAAGTAGGTGAGAGAATATCTTTTACGTTGACTTCAAGTGGTAAAAAAATGCTTGTCCGCCAGCGCGATAAATATGGTATTATACCTGTACCTGCAGGAAAGGTGGAGCTTAAAGAAACAATCAATACTGATAATATGCAGGTTATGGTTGATCTTAGAGAAGAATGGGAAAACATTTTCAATGAGTCATGGCGACAAATGAGAGATTTCTTTTATGATCCGGGTATGCATGGATTAGACTGGAAGAGTATACACGACAAATATTCTGTATTGCTTCCATATGTAAATCATCGTTCTGATCTTACATACCTGATAGGAGAAATGATATCAGAATTGAGTATCGGACATACATATGTTATGAATGGAGAACGTCCTGTGCCTGAGCGTATTCAAACAGGTCTCCTTGGTGCCAAGTTAAGCAGGGATGCATCGGGATTTGCAAGAATCGACAAAATCCTTGAAGGTGCAAACTGGAATGAGGAACTTGTTTCGCCTTTAACTGAAACAGGTGTAAATGCCAGGGAGGGTGATTTGATACTTGCTGTAAACGGGAAGTCGGTAAATGAGGTAAATGATATCTATGAACTGCTGGTTGGCAAGGCAGGAAAACTTGTTGAACTTACTATCAATTCAAAACCGGATTTCGTAAGTAGCAGAAAAGTTATTATAGAGCCAATATCCTCTGAATCAGCATTATACTATAATGATTGGGTTCAGAATAATACCAGAAAAGTAAGTGAAGCAACAAACGGGCGTGTCGGCTACCTTCATATTCCCGATATGCAGGTCAGAGGGTTGAATCAGTTTGCAGAACACTATTACCCTCAACTTAACAAGGAGGCTCTTATAATTGATGACAGAAGCAATGGCGGGGGTAATGTTTCACCGATGATAATAGAACGCCTTATGAGGTCAATTACCTATGTGACAATGACAACCGGTGCTGAAACGGGAGATGTAAATCCCAGGGGAACTCACCTGGGGCCAAAAGTTGCACTTTGCGATAAATATTCAGCCTCCGACGGAGACCTCTTCTCTTACCGGTTTAAATACAACAAAATAGGTACTCTGATAGGAACACGTACATGGGGAGGAGTTGTCGGAATTTCCGGACCCATGCCTACTATAGACGGAGGAAATATCAATACACCATCATGGGCGCCATATGCTGCAGACGGTAGCCGCTTCATCATAGAAGGCCATGGTGTTGAACCGGATATTGTTATCGAAAATGATCCGCATAAAGAGTATCTGGGACAGGATGATCAGCTTGATAAAGCAATAAGTGTTGCTCTTGAAAAACTTGAAAGTGAAGGTAAAAAGATACCTCCTATACCACCCTTTCCTGATAAAAGCGGTAAATAACTGAGTGGGATAAGAGAATCAGGGCCATTCCTATTGAGCTACAAAGTGGTATGTTAATGTACCTGCCTGTATCTTTGGGGAATAGATATCCGGGTTGAATCTTGAGATCAACGCAGTATTAACGGATGTCTCTTCGAGACACCGGTCGGTAGTAGTGCTTTCGGTTTCTATAATCCTTGCCTCTTCTACAACACCCTTCTGGTTTACCAGGATTGCCAGGACTATCTTCCCTGATCCTTCACACTTGTATATTGGAATGGGAAGATAGGTGTGATTACGTCCTTCCAGGTTATAATATATCCGTGTAGGGCCCTGGTAATTTGCTGCCATTACTTCAGACTCCATGGGTTCTTCTTCTTCTGACTCATCAGTCTTGTTTTCAAATGCAAGCTTCTCGTCTTCGGCAGCCTCCTTTAGCCTCTTCCATTCATCTATGTAATTATCGGCACCAAGTTTGCCGCTCTCAATAAGCTCCTCTTTGACCTTATCAATATAATCCTCAGGATCTATCTGTATATCAGGCTTATTTGCCAGATTACGTGCAATATTGAGAAGCTCTTCATCTCCCTGCAATACCTGTTCTATGCCTTTTGCCGGAAGCTCGATCAGTTTTTCCCTGTCCTGGAGGTTATCAGGACTCTCTTCTGCAAATTCAATTACGAATTCGTTTGAAAGATCTATATTAAGGGAACGTATCTGGAACAACATGAAAAATATAGCTGCTACAAGATGAAATATCACAGTACCCAGTATTCCGATAATTTTGCCCTTATAGTCTTTCATACAATGCAAAATTAATTCATTCTGATTTCTTCTTCTTATTCTTTTTCTTTTTGACTGATTTAGCCGGCTTCGATCTTTTGTCCGATCTGTTCTTTAGCAGTCCATTTTTAATTCCATCAATAAATTTTGCCCAGGCAAAGGGATTTAACAGGTTATTTATCGGATACTGGTATCGGGTTGCCATAGCATTAAAATTCTGTTCCATAGCATACCTGTATCCGGCTTCAGGTGATATACTTACGCCGGTTTGATTCGATACTGCAACATATATGGAGGCCAGGTTCTCATTCATATTTTCTATGGTCTGTTCAACCGGCCGCTCCTGGGTCATATCCTTAATGAATTCATTGTAGGTTTTCCAGGGAAGGATAGTAACCTCTTCGATCGGAATGGTATCAAGCTCGAGAACAATATCTACCATACAATGCCTCTTGTCATAATCAGGCGGAACAATTGTGTGGTATCTTTTAAATCCCAGAGCCCTGAAAAAGATAGTATCGCCCGGAGTACTGGTTATCGAATATATACCGGTTATTTCACTTATTGTTCCCCTTCGCAGCTTCTTTGAGATTACTGCAACCCCTGATACCGGATTATCAGTAACATCGGTTATTATACCGCTTACCTGTACGAATCTTTCCTGACCGCTTGTATATCTGGTCAGAAGCAGAATAAGCAGCAGTGAAAGAATTACTTTATAAGTGAATCTGTTCAAGAGTATCCGCAATACTATTATAACGTACCTTATCCCTTTAGAGTTTGCAAAGTAATCATTATTGAGCGTAACGTTATAACATTTAACTATATTTTAATAGTTCCGTCCTTTCAGTCTGCCTGTGATATACTATCCATTGCGGAGCACATATTTGTTGTTGTCTCTTTAAGTTTTTACTCTTTTCCTCCTTTTAATTCACCGGAATTTTTCCAATATTTGTCTGGTATTTAACAATCAGTTAATAAATAACCTGCATTTCATGACTAAACTCCTGTTACTAGGTGATGAGGCAATTGCACAGGCAGCTATTGATGCGGGATTAAGCGGTATGTACGCTTATCCGGGTACCCCGTCGACAGAAATAATGGAATATGTTCAGTCTTCAAAAGGTGCCGCAGAAAGGAATATACAAAGGGAATGGTCGTCAAATGAGAAGACTGCCATGGAGGCTGCACTCGGGATGTCGTATGCAGGAAAACTATCAATGGTTGCAATGAAGCATGTCGGTCTTAATGTAGCTGCTGATCCATTTATCAATGCTGCTATAACAGGCGTTAACGGGGGAATGATAGTAGTCTCTGCAGATGATCCCTCAATGCATTCCTCACAAAATGAACAGGATTCAAGGTTCTATGCTCATTTTGCATTCATTCCATGCTTCGAACCATCGAACCAGCAGGAGGCTTATGATATGGTCTTTGATGCTTTCGAGCTGTCAGAAAAATACAGGGTACCTGTAATGATTAGAATAACAACGCGTCTCGCTCATTCAAGGGCAAGCGTCAACCTGGTTGATCGTCCTGCACCTGAAAAAAAATTAAAAATGCCTGCAGACCCAGTGCAGTTTGTTCTCCTTCCCGCACTCGCCAGGAAAAAATACAGAACTCTGTTAAAGACATATGGATCAATAAGATATGATGCCAGAATATCAAAATACAATTTCTTTAAAGACGGGAAGAAAAGGGATCTGGGAATTATTGCCAGCGGGATCGCCTATAACTATCTTATGGAAAATATAGCTGGTTTAGATAATATTTATCCCGTACTTAAAATTTCTGCATATCCTTTTCCCGGTGACACTATAGAAGATATTTACTCCAGGTGCAGGGAACTCCTGGTTATTGAAGAGGGTTACCCTTTAATCGAGGAAGGATTGAGGGGGATCCTTGACAAAGGGAAAAAAATACTGGGACGTATGGATGGAACATTGCCCCGTGATGGAGAGCTTAATCCTACCCTTGTGGCAAAAACTCTGGGAATGAAAGTCAATTATGGACATAAGGTTCCTGACCTGGTTAAGCTGAGACCCCCCTCTTTCTGCAAGGGATGTGGCCATGCTGACATGTTTAATGCTCTCATTGAAGCTGTAAAGCAATATGGTCCCGGCCGCGTATTCTCCGATATTGGATGTTACACTCTCGGAGCGCTGCCTCCCTATAATGCCATAAATTCATGCGTGGATATGGGTGCCTCTGTAACTATGGCTGTCGGTGCAGCAGACGCCGGCTTATTTCCGTCGGTAGCTGTCAGAGGTGATTCAACCTTCACACATTCAGGTATGACAGGATTACTTGATGACGTAGTAAAAAATTCGTCTGTTACAATAATAATATCTGATAACTCAACAAC
>CAZKWD010000084.1:0-8175 GCA_964556175.1 uncultured Rikenellaceae bacterium | reverse complement strand
AGGCTGGCACCACTAACCGAATCGCCTGCTGCAAATACTTTAGGTATGTTTGTTGCCAGGTTACCATCAACCTTTACATTATTCCTTTTGTCGAGCTCCACTCCTAATTCTGTCAGCAATCCTTCCAATACAGGATTGCTGAATCCAAGGGCAAGCAGAACAAGGTCAGTTTCAATAACACGGTGGGTACCCTCCACAGGTTTCATTAAATATCTGCCATCTGAATAATCCCATGTAATCTCCTCAACTTCTGCTCCCCTGGTTATTTTCCCATCACCGACAAACCTTAAGGTTGAGATGTTCCAGAGTCTTTCACAACCCTCCTCATGCGAGGTTGATGTTTTAAGGGTTTTACTGCAATAAGGCCACGGATTATCACTCGTACGGATTTCCGGGGGTTTTGGCAGTATCTCAACCTGTGTTACGCTAACAGCTTTCTGACGTATTGCAGTACCTACACAGTCTGACCCGGTATCTCCGCCGCCTATTACAAGAACTCTTTTACCTGTAGCATTTATGGGATTTACATTCTTTGATAATTGTCCTGCATTAACCCTGTTCTGAGCAGTAAGAAAGTCCATAGCATAATAGATCCCTTCAAATTCGCTTCCTTCTATATTGAGAGGACGCGGTTTCCCTGCACCGATAGCAATACATATCGCATCATAGCTGTCGAGCAGCTCGCCGACAGGTATATCCCTACCGACAAAGGCACTTGTTCTGATTGTAATCCCTTCTTTTACAAGGAGATCAAGCCGGCGGTCAACAGTTGCTTTGCTCAGCTTAAAATCAGGAATTCCATACCTTAATAATCCTCCTGCTTTATCATCCTTTTCAAGAATTGTAACCATATGGCCTGCTTTGTTGAGTAAATCAGCAGCTGCCATACCTGCCGGACCGCTGCCTATTACCGCAACAGTTTTCCCTGAGCGCTTTTTTGGGGGGAGAGGATTGATGTATCCTTCGGCAAAGGCTTTTTCAACTATAGCCACCTCATTTTCGCGTATTGTCACGGGTTCCTGGTTGATATTAAGAACACAGGCATGTTCACAGCTTGCCGGACATATCCTGCCGGTAAATTCAGGGAAGTTATTTGTTGCGCTGAGTCTCTCATAGGCTGCTCTCCATTCTCCTTTGTAAAGGAGATCGTTCCATTCAGGGATCAGGTTATCGACAGGACAGCTCCAGTGACAGAAAGGAATACCGCAGTCCATGCACCTTGATGCCTGCAGCATTCTGTCTTCGCTGTTGAGCACCTGTTCCACCTCGCTGAAGTCACAAATTCTTTCGTGTAGAGGCCTGTTACCTGCTTCTTTCCTTTTTATCTTTAAAAAACCTGTTATATCGGCCATGATTTTTTCTGTTTATTTTACCACTGCTTATTGTACCGGACCGAATTCAACATCCATCTCAACATCAGCTATTTTTTTTCTTATCTCTTCGAGTTTTTGTTCTTCCAGGACTTTTTTATAATCATATGGGATAATCTTTATGAACATTGGAACATATTTATCCAGATCATCCAGTATCATCTTTGTTTTTGGGCTTGATGTGAACATGTAGTGACGCGAAATCATATCTGTCAGTTCCTTAATATCATTATTGTTTTCCACAAGTGAAAGTTCTACCATGCCCATATTGCAGTAGTAATCAAAATCATTTGATTCATTGAGGACATAGGCAATACCTCCGCTCATTCCTGCTGCAAAGTTACTCCCGGTTTTACCGAGTACAACCACTCTTCCTCCCGTCATATATTCGCAGCAGTGGTTGCCGACACCTTCCACCACGGCAACAGCTCCGCTGTTCCTGACACCAAATCTCTCCCCTGCAATTCCTGATACATAAACTTCGCCGCTGGTGGCACCGTAAAGAACAGTATTGCCAATAATTATATTCTCATGAGGTTCAAAGGTTGATCCGGCAGGTGGTACGACAATAATTCTTCCGCCTGAAAGACCTTTTGCCAGGTAGTCGTTTGCATCTCCTTCGAGAAACATTTCTATTCCTGCTGAAAGAAATGCACCGAAGCTTTGTCCCGCTGATCCCGAAAACCTGCATCTGATAGTACCGTCAGGTAATCCAGCCGATCCGTACAGGGATGCTATTTTCCCGGAGAGCATAGCCCCGGTTGTTCTGTCAGTATTCCTGATGCTCCTGGTAATTTCAACGGGTTGCTGCTTTTCTATAGCCTCCTTTGACTCCTCAATAAGCTCTGTGTCGAGGACACTTGACAGTTTATTCTCCTGACATTCAATACAATGCATTGCATTTACTTTTGATTCTGCCGGCAGGACAAGCAGGCTGTTCAAGTCGAGGTTTCTTATTTTCCAGTGATCCACATCAGGATTACGCTCAAGGAGATCAGCCCTTCCGATTATCTCATCAAGGCTTCTGTATCCGAGTTCCGCAAGATATTCACGTACATTTTCTGCAAGAAATCTGAAATAGTTAACCAGGTAATCGGCTTTTCCCAGGAATCTTTTCCTGAGTTCAGGGTTTTGGGTAGCAACACCTGCAGGGCACGTATTAAGATGACATTTACGCATCATAACACATCCCAGAACCACAAGGGCACTTGTTGAAAATCCGTATTCCTCAGCACCCATTAAAGCAGCCATAATTATGTCCAGTCCGGTTTTTATCTGGCCATCAGCCTGGAGAATCACTTTCCTCCTGAGGTTGTTCATCACAAGTACCTGCTGTGTTTCGGTAAGTCCCAGTTCAAGTGGTAGTCCGGCGTGTTTTATTGATGATGAGGGACTTGCACCCGTTCCACCTTCATATCCGCTTATTGAAATCAGATCGGCACCTGCTTTTGTAACTCCTGCAGCAATTGTTCCTACGCCGCTCTCGGAAACGAGCTTGACGCTTATTTTTGCAGCCGGATTAACATTCTTAAGGTCAAAGATCAGCTGTGCAAGATCCTCAATAGAGTAGATATCGTGATGAGGCGGAGGTGAAATAAGAGTAATACCCGGGATTGAATACCTCGTTTTAGCAATTACCCTGTCAATCTTATGGCCGGGAAGCTGTCCTCCCTCTCCCGGCTTTGCTCCCTGGGCAATTTTAATCTGTATTTCATCGGCATTAACAAGATATTCAGTAGTCACACCGAACCTCCCGCTTGCAACCTGTTTGATTGAGCTCCTTGTACATATGCCGTCTTCACGGGGCCTGAATCTTTCAGGATCTTCACCTCCTTCGCCAGTATTACTGCGACCTCCGATACGGTTCATTGCAATGGCAAGAGTCTTATGCGCTTCCAGGCTTATTGCACCATATGACATCGCCCCGGTAAAAAAGCGCTTCATTATATTTTCTGCAGGTTCAGTTTCTTCTACAGGGATGGGATTCTTTTTTATTCTCAACAATCCTCTTATAAATAATGGACTGGAAGTATCACTGTTTACCCTGTTGCTGAACTCCCTGAATTTTTCGGGGTCATTTGTTCTTGTACTCCATTGCAGGAGTGCAATAGTCTCAGGATTCCAGGCATGCTTTTCACCATGTTTTCTATATGAATAAACACCCTCAGTAAGTATTTCAGGCTGATATTCTTCAGTAAAGGCTTTCCTGTGAGGTATAAGCACCTCTTCTGCAATCTCTCCCATTCCAATACCCTCGATCCGTGAAATAGTCCCCGCGAAATATTTTTTTATCACATCCGTATTTATTCCTACTGCTTCAAAAATCTGGGAAGAACGGTAGCTTCTGAGGGTACTTATCCCCATTTTTGACATTATCTTAAGGATCCCTTTGTTTATTGAGTTTATATAATTTGCCTCCGCCTTCTGATAATCAAGCTGTATTGCCTTTTCCTTTACAAGTTTGTCAATTATTGCAAAGCTCATATAGGGATTAATTATACTTGCCCCGTATCCGAAAAGCAATGCAAAGTGCATCACTTCACGGGGTTCAGCACTCTCCACAACAATGTCGATCTGCATGCGCTTGCGTTTATCGATAAGGTGATGATGAATTGCCGAGACAGCCATCAGCGAGGGTATAGGAGCATGATTCTCATCAATTCCCCTGTCAGATATTATTATATAGTTTTTGCCTTCATCAACTGCTTTTTCCGCATCGAGACAAAGCTGGTCAACAGCATCCCGGAGTCCGTCTGCTCCCCTGTTTGCATCGAAAAGCATTGAAAGGTTGGCCGCAGAGAATCCCTTGTATCTCAGGTTTTTGACTACCTGAAAATAAGTATTTGAAATCACCGGATTTCTAAACCGGACCATCTTTACATGATCGGGTGATTTGTCAAGCAGGTTTTTCTGAAGTGATCCGAGGTAACCCGAAAGGGTCATTACAAGCTCTTCCCTTATGGGATCAATCGGAGGATTTGTAACCTGTGCAAAAAGCTGCTTGAAATAGTTGAACAGGCGGTATGGTTTCCTTGAAAGAACTGCCAGCGGGACATCATTACCCATCGAACCGATGGGTTCTTTCCCCGTTGCAGCCATTTCCCTGATGATCTTTTCAATGTCTTCACGTGAATAGTTGAATGAAGTGGCATAGGTTTCATATTCCGTTCCCAGATCAGGTGTTACTATATGGCCCGTCTCTATCTCCTCAAGAGTAACCATATTCTGCTGTATCCATTTTCCATAGGGAAATTCACCGGCCAGCCTGGTTTTAAGTTCATTATCATAGATGATTGTGCCTGATTCAGTATCAACAAGAAGCATTTTGCCGGGTTTAAGCCTTCCTTTTTCCCTAATGTCTTCAGGCGGGAAAGACTGTACTCCTGTTTCCGATCCCATTACAATAAGATCATTTTCCGTGATAAGGTATCTCGAAGGGCGCAGTCCGTTCCTGTCGAGCATCCCTCCAATATAACGGCCGTCAGAAAAGATGAGGGAAGCAGGACCATCCCATGGTTCCATAAATGTGGAATGATAGTGATAAAAAGCCCTTAGTTCAGGTGAGATAGGATTTTTAACATTGATCGATTCGGGGATCAGTACCGACATAGCATAGGGAAGTGATTTGCCGCTCATCACCAGGAACTCAAGGACATTATCAAGTGATGCTGAATCGCTCTTCCCGGGTTCTATTATCGGGTAAATTCTTGAAAGATCACCCAGCTTATCCGATTTAAGTAAAGATTCCCTGGCTTCCATCCAGAGTCTGTTGCCCCTGATTGTGTTTATTTCGCCGTTGTGCCCCAGCATTCTGAAGGGTTGGGCAAGATCCCAACTGGGAAAGGTATTTGTACTGAACCTTGAATGAACAAGGGCAATAGCACTTTGCAGACGATCATCAGTCAGATCTGTAAAGTATTCCTTGAGTTGCGGGGATGTGAGCATCCCTTTATATACCAGGACTTTAGTTGAAAGACTCGGTATGTAGAAAAAACTTTTCTGGTTGATTCCGGAATCACGGATCACCCTTTCTGCACGCTTACGTATGATATATAGTTTGCGTTCAAGTTCCTCCTGCGTAATATCTGCTTCTAACAGGATTTGCCTGATGCGAGGTTCAGCAGCAAGGGATATTTCGCCAAGGACCGAACTGTTGCATGGAACTTCACGAAAGCCAATGAAACCTACGTCCTCTTCCTTAATGATGTTAAGCAGGATCTCCTCACATTTTGCTGCATCCTCATTATCTTTCGGAAGAAAGACAAGGCCCGTCCCGAATTGTCCTGTCTGTGGCAGCGAATAGCCCTGGATAAGGTAGAAATCACGCGGAACCTGTATCATGATACCGGCTCCGTCACCGGTTCTGCTGTCAGCACCTTCTGCCCCCCTGTGAGTCATGTTGATCAGAATTTCAAGACCCTGGCTGATGATGGAATGCGATTTTTTCCCTTTGAGGTGAGCCACAAAACCTATTCCGCAGCTATCATGCTCAAATTCCTGTCTGTATAATCCCTGTGCATCCGGTCGTTCCGTTTTCATCCTGTTTTTCCTCTGTCAGTTATAAAAAAAAACCGTTCTCTGTTTCCAGGAGAACGGTTATCCCTAATCCAATTCCATATACCATTCTCATTATTTTCAAGTAAACCTTAAAACTAGAAATAATGATAATATGGTTTTTATTCTTTTCATTTTAACAATGCGTTGCAAATATATCACTTATTCTTTCAGTTTAATCTAAATATCCGGAAAATTATTACAAAATGTATAAAATTATCAACAATAACATTAAACTTAATAATTGACATTGCCTTGCGGATTAATATATTAATATGTTTTTCGGAACAGATGGTTCATTATATTTGTTGCCGGGTCTTTATTAAAGAATAGTAAAATACAGGTTAGAAAAGTCTTTTAAATGAGATCAAAAGAAATGGAAAAACCGGAAAATCTAATTCTGATCATTTTTGGAGCTTCGGGTGATCTGGCTTCCAGAAAGCTTATCCCGGCCCTGTTTTCATTGAAGTTACAGAATCTGTTGCCTGAAAAATTTGTCATAGTGGGAGCGGGGAGAACACCCTTTTCAGATGAAGATTTCAGGAAGAAAATGAATGAGAGTATCATTAAATTTTCAGAAGAGAAGGAACAGGATGTTAATCAGCTAAAGCAGTATTCCAGGCAGTTATATTATGTAAGGATGGACAATAACTCTGTAGACGACTTTAAAAAACTGAAGGAAAAGCTCCTTGAACTGGATAAGTCTAAGGGTACAGGGAGTAATTATATTTTTTACATGGCTACGCCTCCCGGGATTTATAAGACTGTTTCCGAGAAACTTGCCATGGTGAGACTCGCAGATCAATCAGAGGGGTTCAGGAGGTTTATTTATGAGAAACCCTTTGGCTATGACCTTGAATCAGGAAAGGCTCTTAACCAGACTCTCCATGAAATGATAGGTGAGAGCCAGATTTACAGGATAGATCATTACCTTGGTAAGGAAACAGTCCAGAATGTTCTGGTTACAAGGTTTGCTAACGGTATTTTCGAACCACTATGGAACAGAAACTATATTCACCGTGTTGAGATAACTTCAGCCGAGAGTATAGGAGTGGAAGAGAGGGGTGGTTATTATGATTCATCCGGTGCACTCAGGGACATGGTGCAGAATCATATATTACAGATGGCAGGACTAATAGCCATGGAGCCTCCATCGTCGCTTGAACCGGATCCTGTAAGAAATGAAATACTTAAAGTATTCCAGTCGCTTCAGCCTGTAAGAGAGGCAGATGTTCCAAAGCAGGTAATAAGGGGACAATATACGGGTTCAACAATCCGCGGAGAATGTGTGTCAGGTTACAGGCAGGAGAAAGGTGTGGCTGAAGATTCGATGACGGAAACATACGTGGCAATGAAGTTTTTTATAGATAACTGGAGATGGGGAGGAGTGCCATTCTATATAAGAACAGGTAAGAGAATGCCTGCAAGGGTGACCGAGATTGTTATATATTTTAAGAGAACACCCCACCATCTCTTTAAGAGACAGGAGGGAGTTTTAACATCTAATATGTTCATTATCAGAATACAACCAGATGAAGGTATTCTGTTGAAATTTGACATGAAGGAGCCCGGGTCCGGATTCAATATCAAGAATGTAAATATGGATTTCCATTACAAAGATCTGGCAGATGTAAGAGTCCCCTCTGCCTACGAAAGACTTTTATATGATGCCATGACCGGCGATTCAACACTATTTTCACGTGATGATGAAGTTGAAACAGCCTGGAAATTCATAGATCCGATACAGAAAGCCTGGGCAGACAACCCGGGTATAAAACTCTATGGCTATCCGGCAGGTACATGGGGCCCCTCAAATGCAGGTGAAATCATTGAAGGATGCGGTCTTGACTGGCGATATCCCTGCAAAAACCTGGCTGATGACGGATTATTCTGCGAGTTATGATCCCCGTACAGGTTATGAGGATAGCCTTTAATATGTTCATGACATTTATAAAGTGAAAGTTACCTATAGAAAATTTCCAACAGCACGTGATCTGGCAGAGACCCTGGCTTCTGAACTTGCTGATCGAATCAGGTCGGCCGAAAGAAATAATTCACCCCTGACCCTGGCGCTTTCAGGAGGCAATACTCCAAAGCTTTTATTCTCAGTTCTTGCTGATGAGCACCTGACATCTGTAAACTGGCGGTTTATACATTTCTTCTGGGCCGACGAGCGATGTGTTTCACCTGATGATCCTGAAAGCAATTATGGAATGACTGAGCGGTTACTGCTTGGAAAAACAGATATTCC
>CAZKWD010000083.1:0-8216 GCA_964556175.1 uncultured Rikenellaceae bacterium | reverse complement strand
CCTGCTGATATCGGGTAAGGAATCCTGAGAAGATAAAAATCTGAAATAAGCTCGATACCAAAAGAGCCTAATGATTCGGTTCCCTCGGTGAAATAATCCACCACCCTGGCCCCCAGCTCAGATTTCAGATAATAATTATTCTTACCCCGCGCAAAATCATAAAACAATCCGGTACGGATTCTTGTCATGTAGAAAAGAGATCCGATATTAAAATCAGGATATAATAAAGGTGCAACATAATCCACGGAGAAAAAATCAAGCTCTTCAGAGATAATGTCATCATAGCCACGGGGGTAATGGATCTTATTATCCATAAGGTATTTAACAAAACTCTGGTTCTCTGTTTCATATCTTATCCTTATTCCATGGTTTTTAATGAAGCCAGGGAAATAAAAGGCTGCTTTTACACTGAAATCCGAACCATAGATCTGTTTGTCAAAAGGAGCCCACTCATATGATGCATCAATTATCTGGCCGAAACGCGGATATATATCACGATATGCCGACCGGTGATAATTGGCAAAATAAAGGCGTCCGGTAAGACTTGTCTGTCCGTAATCATAATCAGAGTTTTCCCTCTCGTATATGTAATCGTTCTTGTAATCGACCGAGAATGATGGATAAAGGTATTGTGAGAACTTACCGGTACTGAAGGACCATGGAATATAAATACTATTCAGGAATCTTAATCCTGGGGAGACCTGCGCAGGAACCCAAGCCGGCATCGAACCCATAAGATCAATGACCGGTTCATTGCCATAATCAAACCTTGATTCAATTACGGGATACCAGCCTTCCCAGATAATACGGGAATGAAATTTATGCCGTTTGTCGACAGAATACTCATAACCGGCTGAAGAAGTAAGAGTGCTCAGCTGATTTTGCGACATCAGGGTGAATCCCGGCCTCACTGAAGCAGGATCATTCTGTATGGCTTCAATATCAGCATACAGCGGCATCCAGCTGTGGATCCCGAAAAGATGCTTCCACTTTCTGTAGGGTTCTGGTGTATATTTTATGGCAGAATCAATTTCTTCCTTTATCCTGGGCTTTTCAAACCGGTCGATAAGATATGTGTCAGGTCCGGCAACGGGGGTTTTAATCTCTTCAGCTTCAGCAATAGAGGCAATACATATTTTGTTTCCTGATGAGGTATAATTGCTGAAAAAGAGCCTGTTAACTGTAATATTCATATCAGTTGCCCCGAATTTTGAACGGGTAACTGCCGACAATTTTCCATCTCCGGTAAGAAGATATATATTATCTATGCCCGAAACGGCGCTTGAATAAAACAATGAATCATTTTTCAAAAAAGCTGAGTGAATATCATCATTGCTTTCACCAAGAAGAGTCTTCCACTCCTTGTTTTCAGGAGAATAGGACAGGATGCCTTCACCATCTCCTGTCAGGGAAACAAGAGTGATCTTTTTGCCATCGCCTGACCATTGAGGACGTTGTAAAAAAGCATTTCCGGGAACAGGAACCCTATTTATTACAGATCCGTCGTCAGCATTTATCAGTACAAGGTTATTCCTGTCATCTTCAGTGTTTTCCGTAGAAGCTATTATCCTGCCGTCAGGAGAAATAGATGCCGATAAATACCTCGATCTGAATGTCAACTGAAGAACCGTTTTAGTATGGATATCGAATGTTTTTATCACTGAGTAATTTCTGTTTGCCCACCTGGGATCAGTCAATGATTCGACCCATACTATTTTCCCGTCTCCAAAGGAAATAATCCAGGGGTATAATTTCCCGGGAACAAACAATTTTTTCTCCCTTTTTTCCGAGGGACTGATAAGTACAAATGAAACCGGATCAGCCAGGGATGTTTTAACCGCGATGACCGAATCTGTACCTGCATAAACTGCAGAATAATAACTCTCATACCCTGTTTTACCAGGTGGATTTACCGGACTGTAGTCTATGGCATTGTTTTTCTCAAGATTCTGTTTCCAGATACTTCCGAGTGTGTCAAATGTCTGATTAAAGAGTTTCTTTTTCGTTAGCCCGGCACTTCTTCTAAGGCTTATGTTAACAGGGTTAAGGGTGAAGGGCTGGCTGGCCGTAAATTCACGCACGTTGTTCCAGATACCAGGATCGTTATTTAGTAAAGCCCATGTATACATCTGATAACCAAACTGATAATAGTCAGGTGTATAATCCCTGTATGATCCGTTAAGCAGTTTATCGTACTTGTACATTTCCCCTTTTTCAATGGATATTGCCTTAAGAAGACTCTGGAATCCGGGGCTTCTTCCCCTGCCTGATTCAGTAAATAGTGATTCATTGAAAACGGCTTCGCCTTCCATATACCAAAGGGGCAGGAAACTGGTTATGACACCAGGAAACTGCTGTCCGAAAAAGAAGGACATGAATTTTGAAAATCCCGAATTAAGAGACTGCATCTGCAATACATGGGTCAGTTCATGCAATGCCAGCTGCCTTTTATTATCAATGGGTAGTGAGTTCTGATCCGGAGTGGGATATATCTCCATTCGTTTAGGGGCCCATGCTACATAACCGTTTGCCTGGGTGGTATAATTGTGAATTATGACAGGAATATTAAGTTTCTTTTCAGGAAAGAATGCAGAGATTTCGGAATATGCCTTTTCAAGATCCTTTGCGAACTGAATACCTCCTGATCCGTATATCTCGGGATAAATTACGGTAAATTTCCCTGTTTTTATCTGAAGCCATTTAACAGAGGCGGGATCCTGTCCTGTATTATAGTATTGAGCTGAGACAGCCGGTGAAACGAGACAGAGTAAGAATATATATAGTATTGATTTAAAACCGATTTTATGATTCATGGCTCAAAAATAGCAAATTAAAAAAAATCAGTACTTTCGTCATCTGTTCCGTTACAGGAAGTTTGAAATAATATGGAATAAATGAAGAGGTTCAGATTTATCAACAACATTTCGGGGTGGGTTGTTTTTGTCATTGCCGCTATTACATATCTTCTCACACTTGAACCCACAACCAGCCTTTGGGATTGTGGTGAATTTATTGCCTCCGCGTACAAACTCGAAATCGGACACCCTCCCGGCAGTCAGGTTTTTATGATATTTGCCAGGTTCTTCAGCCTTTTTGCAGGGAGTGATACATCAAAGGTTGCAGTGATGATAAATGCAATGTCGGGTCTGGTAAGTGCTTTTACTATTCTATTTCTCTTTTGGACCATAACCCATCTGGCAAGGAAAATCCTTATTAAGGATGAGGGCATGTTCAATGCAACAAAAATAACTGCAATTATAGCTGCCGGGGCAACAGGCGCTCTTGCCTATACTTTTTCTGATTCATTCTGGTTCTCTGCAGTCGAAGGTGAGGTATATGCAACATCCTCCTTTTTTACAGCTGCGGTATTCTGGGCTATCCTTAAATGGGAGGAGATTGCTGATGAAAAGTATGCCGACAGGTGGATAATACTGATTGCATTCCTGATGGGTCTTTCGATTGGCGTGCACCTGCTCAATCTGCTTACCCTTCCGGCTATAGTCCTGGTATATTATTTCAGAAAATTTGAATTTTCATGGAAAGGGCTGGTCATTTCAATTGCCTCATCTTTCGTAATGCTGGCACTGATGCTGTGGGGGATAATGCCGGGCACAGTAAAAATATCGTCAAAGCTCGATCTTTTCTTTGTTAACACACTGAGTCTCCCCCCAAACAGCGGGGTGATCTTTCATATGATACTTCTGGCAGCAATGTTCATCCTTGCTGTCAGATCCACATTAATCTCAAACAACAGAGCCGGGAACAGCATAATAGCCATTGGAGCCCTTTTTCTGACAGGTATCTGGATAGTATCGGGCTCAGCCTTTGTGAATATACTATTGTTAATCCTGGTAGCCCTGTTTGTCTGGTACATAGCTTCAACAAACAGGATTGTGCTGAATACAATGCTCACGGCAATAATGGTCATTCTTATAGGCTTTTCATCCACTGCTATTATTGTTATAAGAGCATCTGCCAATCCACCTCTTAATGAAAACAATCCAAGCAATGCGTTTAACCTGTTATATTATCTCAACAGGGAACAGTACGGGCAGAGTCCTTTGATCAAAGGGCCCTACTATAATGCTCCGATACTCGATTATGGAGAGGGGAAACCTGTTTATGCCCTGGAGAACGATAAATACATAGTGACTCACCGCAGGCTTGAACGTATCTATGATGAAAGATTCATAACACTTTTCCCCCGCATGTGGAGCGATCAGAGCGAACATGAAGATATTTACAGGGAGTGGGGAGGTAAAAAGGGAATATCATTACAGGTCACCGAACAGTCAGGAGAGAGGGTAACTATAAAAAAACCCCGGTACAGTGAGAACCTTAAGTTTATGTTCACCTACCAGTACGGGTATATGTATTTCAGGTATTTCATGTGGAATTTTGCCGGCAAGCAAAACGACACACAGGGTACCGGAGGTGCAATCAATGGTAACTGGATTACCGGCATAAAGTTACTCGACGAGGCAAGAACAGGGACAGTTGATCTGCCGGCAGGATTGAAAGATGATACCTCAAGAAACAAATACTACCTGCTGCCATTCCTTCTTGGATTGGCAGGTCTCTTCTATCAGCTTAACCGGGATAACAAAAACTGGTGGATCATTCTTCTGCTTTTTATTATGACAGGCATAGCGATCGTCTTTTATCTTAACCAGTACCCTAATCAACCCAGGGAGCGTGATTACGCATATGTGGGCTCATACTACTTTTATGCGGTGTGGATAGGACTGGGAATGCTTGCTTTGTTCGAGGGCATTACAAAAATTACAGGTGAGAAGATTGCCGCACCTGTTGCCGGACTGCTATGTCTTGCAGCGGTTCCGGCGCTCATGGCTTCTGAAAACTGGGATGATCATGACAGATCGCACAGATACCTGGCACGTGATGTTGCATTCAACTACCTTAATTCATGCGCACCCGATGCAATACTTTTTACAAACGGGGATAATGACACATTCCCCTTATGGTATGCTCAGGAGGTAGAGGGAGCAAGAACTGATGTACGCGTCTGTAACCTGATGCTTTTGAATACCGACTGGTACATCGACCAGATGAAGTATAAAACCTATGAATCTGATCCTTTGCCGGTTACACTTCCAACAAAGAAATACTATGACGGCATAAACAACCAGGTTTTTATTATTGAAAAGACAAAAGATCCAGTTGATATTGGTACAATTATCGACTGGGTAAACAGCGAAAACAAGGCAACAAAGATACAGATCTCTCCTACCGAGGTGCTTGATATAATTCCCACCCGTACAATACGTCTTCCGGTAGATGTGAAAAAAGTACTGGAATCAGGAACAGTAAAGCCTGAGGATTCGTCAAAGATCGTGCCCTATATTGATATTAAGCTCAAGGGAAATTCCATTTTAAAGAGCCAGCTTCTCGTTCTTGACATTCTGGCCCATAATAACTGGGAGCGGCCTGTTTATTATGTAACCGGATATCACAACGATGCGCTCGGACTCGAGGAGTATTTTCAACTTGAAGGACTTACCTACCGTCTTGTGCCGATCAAAACGGAAAATAACAGCTGGCTTGATTACGGACGCATCGATACGGATATTCTGTATGATAATATGATGAACAAATTTGTGTGGGGAGGAGCAAATGATGAGAGAGTGAATATAGACTATCATCACAGACGCACACTGATAGTGATTAGGGCCAGACTCAATTATGCAAGACTTGCAAAAGGACTTGCTGCTGAAGGTAAATATGAGAAGGCCATCAGTGTTCTTGATCATTGCATGGAGGTTCTTCCTCTTGAAAAGATACCCTATGACCCCTATGTACCTGATATCATAGAAGCATATTTCAGGGCAGAGGCCTCAGATAAGGCTGTTGAAATGACGAAAGAATTGAGCGAGTATTACTATGATCAACTGGATTATTACCTTAAGCAGACGCCTTATATAGTAAGTTCAGCTGAATATGAGATTCAGACGGCAATTCAATATACATCCAGAACAGCTATAGCGTGTGAGGTGTTTGGTGAAAAAGAACTGGCAGACCAGATAAACGCAAAACTCGAAGAATATTACTCACGTTATCTGATGACACAGAAGCTCTCATCAAGATAAGAAACGAAGGGATCAGTCTATATATGAGGGCAATACCTCGTGTTTAAGGTATTTTTCAATAAGGAAAAAAATCTTCTCAGGATAGATCGGCTTCAGCACATATTCATTGCACCCTGCAAGATAGGCTTCCGTTTTTGATTGTTCGGAGGAATAGGCCGTAAGCATAAGAACCGGTACATTTTTCCTTGCTTTCCTGAAAATCCTCAGACATTCAATTCCATTGATAAGAGGAATGAGAAAATCCATGAAAACAAGATCAATTCTGCCCTTTTCAAGGTTTATGTAATCAATGAATTCCTTTCCGTTATGGAATATATTTATGTCTGCACCTGAACTTTTAAGAAGAGTCTCATAGTATTTTATTGATGGCAGATCGTCCTCTACAATAATTATCTTCTTGCCCTCAAGTTGTAAATCGCTGATATTTAGTGCCATGATAGGTGTTAAACAAACTTGTATAAAATTACGATAAGAAAACAAGTGAGAGACCGGCAGAGAGGTCAGTTATTAACAATTTTTCAACAATGCTTGTTGACTCTGATAATCGTGTACTTGCAAACTTGAATAATAATTCGCAATTTCGTAGCTACATTCATAATTCCAGTTATGCTTAGCAAATCTAAATTTTTTAAAGCAGTCGTTTTCTTCCTGATCCTTATTTTACAGGTGTACAACACTTACGGACAGGGAGGATTTGATAATCCTACGAGAGCTCTTTATATTTTCGACCTCGCGAAATATATTGATTACGGACCCGGTTTCGCCGATTCCTCAAATTTCAAGATAGGAGTCATGCTGGGTGATTATGATCTTATTTACGAACTGGGCAACCTGGCTAAGACAAGGACAAAGATCCAGGATAAACCGGTTGTCATAGTTGGATTTAAGAACATTGAAAGCATAACACACACCCAGATATTATATCTGAACAAGACAGCGGATTTCAATATTGAGAAGGTTAAAGACAAGATTGCCGGACACCAGACAATGTTGATCTCCGAAGGATATGAATTCAAGGAGTCGATGCTCAATTTTATTGTAGTAAACGGGAAACCCCGTTATGACATAAATGAGGAGCTGGTAAAAAGTGCCGGGATGACCATTCCCCAGGAGGTACTGTTCATGGCTATTAAAACAAAAGAAGACTGGGAGAATCTCTATGATATTGCCAGCAAGGAAATAGAGGTTCAAAAGGAGACGATAAGGCAGCAGCTGGAAACGATCGACATACAAAAACAGGAGATATTAAAACAAAAAGCCCTTCTCGATAGTCTTGATAAAGAAATTTCCGAAAAGGAAAAAACCCTGAATGAAAAACAAAAGGTTCTTGACATTCAGTTCAGGCAAATAAGCCGTCAGCAAACTGAAATTTCCTCTCAGAAGAATACAATTCTGATACAGCAGAAGGAGGTCCAGGTTCAGAAAGACACTCTGGCAAATCAGAAGCAAAAAATAGCAGGCCAGTTGATGATGATAGATGAACAACTGAACAAGATTGGCGAACAGGAGGACAAAATAAAGGTACAACTGGCCACCCTTGAAAAACAAAAACTGATACTCTATTTTGTTCTGTTTGCATTACTTCTGGTAAGTTTCCTTGGTTATTATATCTACAGGGGTTACAAAATCAAGAAAGAGGCAAACATAAGACTTGAAGAGAAGAACAGAACAATATCAGGGCAAAAAGATGAAATTGAACGTCAGCGGGATCTGGCAGCCGCTCAGAGGGATCAGATAGCTTACCAGAAAAAGCATATCACCGATAGTATAATGTATGCCAAGAGGATACAAACAGCTCTCATTCCTTCGCTTGAGTTATTCAGTGATAAGCTGGAACACTTTGTTTTCTATAAACCTCTGGCAATTGTCAGTGGTGATTTTTACTGGGTAAGCACGGTGGAGAACAAACAGATCATCATTTCTGCCGACTGTACAGGGCACGGTGTCCCCGGGGCATTTATGAGCATGCTTGGAGTAACCATGCTTAACGAGATAGTTAACAGCAAGGGCATTATAATGCCTGACCAGATAATTGAAAACCTCAGGCAGGGAGTAATTAAATCATTAAACCAGGTCGCTGATGAGGATAGTATCAAAGACGGTATGGAT
>CAZKWD010000082.1:0-8254 GCA_964556175.1 uncultured Rikenellaceae bacterium | reverse complement strand
CTTTGTTTTGTTATCTCTTCTGAATGACATATATTGATATTTTTTTATTCAATTAATTTGATTAAATAGCAGTAAGAGCTGTTAATCAAGGATTATACTTAATCCAAGACCTCTCAACTCGTGTAGCAGCACGTTCAATGACTCAGGTATTCCTGGCATTGGCATAGGTTCTCCCTTGACAATTGATTCATAGGCTTTTGCACGTCCTATAACATCATCAGATTTTATTGTCAGTATTTCCTGGAGTATATGGGCGGCTCCAAAAGCTTCGAGAGCCCACACTTCCATTTCCCCGAAACGCTGACCTCCGAATTGTGCCTTACCTCCCAGCGGCTGCTGAGTTATAAGAGAATAAGGACCTATGGAGCGGGCATGCATTTTGTCGTCAACCATATGACCAAGTTTGAGCATGTATATTACTCCCACAGTTGCCGGCTGATCAAATTTTTCTCCTGTACCACCGTCATAGAGGTAAGTCTTTCCATATTTAGGAAGATCTGCCTGTTCAGTATATTGTGTTATCTGGTCAATAGTAGCTCCGTCAAATATAGGAGTTGAAAATTCGAGTCCCAGTTTTTTACCTGCCCAGCCAAGCACTGTTTCATATATCTGTCCGAGGTTCATTCGTGAAGGTACTCCCAGCGGATTAAGAACAATATCAACAGGTGTTCCGTCTTCAAGGAATGGCATATCCTCAGCACGGACAATCTTAGCAACAATTCCCTTGTTACCGTGGCGTCCGGCCATCTTATCTCCGACTTTTACCTTACGTTTTTTAGCAATATAGACCTTGGCAAGACGTACAATACCTGCTGGCAGTTCATCTCCTATAGTGATATTGTATTTATTGCGTTTGTAAACGCCATCGATCTCCTTAAACTTGATTATATAATTATGGAGAAGCTGCTTGATGCTGTCATTTTTCTTCTTGTCAGTAGTCCACTTATTCGGATTGACATTCAGGAAATCTATCTCCTGAAGTTGTTTCAGGGTGAATTTGCTTCCTTTTGGTATTACATCTACATTGAGATAATCCTTTACTCCCTGTGATGTTTTACCATTAACAAGAATAAAGAGTTTGTCCACCAGTTTTGCCTTAATATCTTCAACATTCTTATTGAATTCCTGATCGATCTTTTCGAGCAATGGTTTTTCCACCGCTTTGGTTTTCCTGTCCTTTACAGCTCTGGTAAACAGCTTTTTATTAATTACCACACCTTCCAGCGAAGGACCTGCTTTGAGGGAAGCATCTTTTACATCACCCGCTTTATCACCGAAGATTGCACGGAGAAGTTTCTCTTCAGGTGAAGGATCTGATTCTCCCTTAGGTGTGATCTTACCTATTAATATGTCGCCCGGCAGTATGTGGGCACCAATCCTTATAAGACCGTTTTCATCCAGGTTTTTGGTGGCTTCTTCACTTACATTGGGTATGTCGGAAGTAAGTTCCTCGAGGCCCCGTTTTGTATCACGTACTTCAAGAAGGTACTCATCGATATGCACTGATGTAAACATATCTTCCTGGACCACTTTATCGGATATCACTATTGCATCTTCAAAGTTATAGCCTTTCCAGGGCATGAATGCAACTTTAAGGTTTCTGCCAAGTGCCAGTTCACCATTTTTCGTACCATAACCTTCAGTAAGAACCTGTCCTTTTTTAACCTTTTCGCCTTTTTTAACCACAGGAACGAGGTTGATACAGGTATTCTGGTTTGTCTTCTTGTATTTCGGAAGAACATATCTTTTTATATCATCATCGAAGCTCACAAATTTCTCCTCATCAGTGCGGGTGTATCTGATGATTATTTCATTTGCATCTACATATTCCACAACACCATCGCCTTCTGCCACAAAAAGTATCCGGCTATCCTTGATCACCTGTGTTTCCAGTCCGGTCCCCACTATTGCCGATTCAGGATTAATAAGAGGAACAGCCTGGCGCATCATATTTGATCCCATAAGTGCTCTGTTGGCATCATCATGTTCAAGGAATGGGATGAGGGATGCAGCAATTGATGCGATCTGGTTTGGTGCCACATCCATCAGGTCGATCTTTGAGACCTCTTCAATAGGATAATCAGCCTCATATCTGCATTTTGCTCTTGTACTTTCAAAATGTCCGTCTTTCAGAAGAGGGGCATTAGCCTGGGCTATCATTTTCTCTTCTTCTTCTTCTGCACTCAACCATATTATCCCGTCCTTTGTGAAATCAACCTGTTCCTGATTCACTTTACGGTAAGGTGTTTCAATAAATCCGAGGTCGTTGATCTTGGCATAAACACAGAGAGATGATATAAGACCTATATTTGGTCCCTCGGGGGTTTCTATTGGACAAAGACGGCCGTAGTGTGTATAATGAACGTCTCTCACCTCAAAGCCGGCTCTTTCACGTGACAATCCGCCCGGACCGAGTGCCGACATACGGCGTTTATGTGTCATCTCAGCCAGAGGATTGGTCTGGTCCATGAATTGTGACAGCTGGTTTGTTCCGAAGAATGAATTGATTACTGATGAAAGAGTTTTTGAATTTATCAGGTCTATCGGCGTAAATACCTCATTATCCCTGACATTCATTCGTTCACGGATAGTACGTGCCATCCGGGCTAGTCCCACTCCGAACTGTGTATAGAGTTGTTCACCCACGGTACGCACTCTCCTGTTGCTGAGATGGTCAATATCATCGATATCTGTCTTGGAATTAATGAGTTCGATCAGGTACTCGATGATCTTGATAATATCTTCCCTTGTCAGGATCTTAACCTCCATGTCGGTATTAAGACCCAGTTTCTTATTGATACGGTAACGTCCTACTTCACCGAGATCATATCTCTTATCTGAAAAGAATAATTTGTCGATAACGTCGCGGGCAGTTGCCTCGTCGGGCGGTTCTGCATTCCGCAGCTGACGATAGATATATATAACTGCCTCTTTCTCAGAGTTACAAGGATCTTTTTGCAGTGTATTATATATGATGGCGTAATCCGATAGTGTTGAGTCTTCCTTGTGAAGAAGTATTGTTTTCGCACCCGAATCGACAATAAGGTCAATGTGTTCCTGTTCTATTGTTGTTTCCCTGTCGAGGACGACTTCGTTTCTTTCTATAGAGACCACCTCGCCAGTATCCTCATCCACAAAGTCTTCAACCCATGTTTTCAGAACCCTGGCGGCCAGCTTACGTCCAACAAGTTTTTTTATGTTTGTTTTTGAGACCTTTTGTTCTTCTGCAAGGTTAAAGATCTCAAGTATTTCCTTATCGCTTTCGAAGCCTATTGCCCGGAGAAGGGTTGTTACAGGGAGTTTCTTCTTCCTGTCGATATAGGCATACATCACGTTATTGATGTCGGTAGCAAACTCGATCCAGGAACCTTTGAAAGGTATAATCCTTGCTGAATAGAGTTTCGTTCCGTTAGCATGGAGGCTCTGTCCGAAGAATACTCCCGGAGACCTGTGCAATTGGGATACTACAACTCTTTCTGCACCATTTATCACAAAAGTTCCCCGTTCCGTCATATAAGGAACGGTTCCGAGGTATACATCCTGGATGACCGTATCAAAGTCCTCATGCTCTGGATCGGTGCAATAGAGTTTCAGCTTTGCCTTCAGGGGTACACTGAAAGTAAGTCCTCGTTCAATACACTCATCAATAGTATATCTGGGAGGGTCAATATAATAATCCAGGAATTCGAGAACAAAATTATTCCTGGTGTCAGTTATAGGGAAGTTTTCAGTAAAGACTTTATAGAGCCTCTCTTTTTTCCTGCTCTCGGGAGTTATTCCAAGCTGAAAGAACTCACTGAAGGATTTTAACTGAACTTCCAGAAAATCAGGATAATCTAACTGAACTTTCCTGGATGTGAAATTTATTCTTTCGGTATTTTTTGAGGACATTTTTAAAAGATTAAGTGAACTTATAATTTAAACGATAAAAGGCTTAGTCCCGAGTACTCGGGACTAAACCTAAAACCCAGCAATGTGGTATAGCTTATTTAAGTTCAACTTCAGCTCCTGCCTCTACTAATTGGTTTTTAACAGCTTCCGCTTCATCTTTTGAGACACCTTCTTTAACCGGAGCCGGAGCAGAATCAACTACTGCTTTAGCTTCTTTAAGTCCAAGACCGGTGATGTCTTTAACAAGTTTAACAATCTGTAATTTCTGTCCGCCTGCGTTTTTAAGAATAACATCGAATGTTGATTTTTCTTCAGCAGCAGGTGCTTCACCACCACTGGCTGGACCAGCGACTGCTACTGCAGCTACAGCTGGTTCAATGCCATATTCTTCTTTAAGTATTGTTGCCAGTTCGTTTACATCTTTAACAGAAAGGTTAACCAGTTCTTCTGCAAATTTCTTGAGATCTGCCATTTTTATAGATTTTAGTTTGATTATACTTTTTAATTAGTTCGCTTTTTTTGAAAGTGTTTCAAGAACACCATGTATTTTATTTCCACCTGATTGTAAGGCTGATATAACGTTTTTGGCAGGTGACTGAAGCAGGAGGATAATATCTCCTATCAGTTCCTCTTTGGTTTTTACGGAGACAAGAGTATTGAGCATTTCATCTCCAAGGTAAATTGATTCCTGAACGTATGCGCCTTTGAGAACAGGCTTATCATGTTTCTTCCGGAATTCCCTGATAAGTTTTGCAGGGCTGTTCACTGACTGGGTAAACATGATGGACGTAGTACCTTTAAGAACCGGATAGAGTTCTTCAAAGTTTATACCGGACTGTTCAAGTGCTCTTTTAAGAAGTGTGTTTTTGACAACGACAAGTTTAATATCATTTTCAAAGCATTTCCTTCTCAGGTTACTTGTATCAGCGGCATTAAGCTGTGCAGTATCAGTCAGATAAAAGTGGCTGTACTCTTTCAATCTTGTTGTCAGGCTGTCTATTATAGCATTTTTTTCTTCACGTCTCATAATTACAATAACATTAATTACTCATCAAGACCTTTGGGATCGATTTTAATACCCGGGCTCATTGTGCTTGAAAGGAAAAGGCTATGTATGTAGGTTCCTTTTGCAGCAGCCGGTTTAAGTCTATTTACCGTTGAGATGAACTCTCTGGCATTTTCAGCGATCTTATTAGGTTCAAATGAGACCTTTCCGATAGAGGCATGAATGATTCCGCTTTTATCAACTTTGAAATCAATCTTGCCCTGCTTTACTTCGTTAACAGCCTTCCCGATATCCATTGTTACGGTTCCACTTTTCGGGTTCGGCATCAGTCCACGGGGACCGAGTATCCGACCTAACTGACCTACTTTCCCCATTACGGATGGCATGGTTATGATAACATCCATATCTGTCCAACCTCCTTTGATCTTTTCGACAAATTCGTCAAGACCAACATAATCGGCTCCGGCTTCTTTTGCTTCGGCCTCCTTGTCGGGAGTACAGAGCACAAGAACACGTGTTGTCTTTCCTGTTCCGTGAGGGAGGGAAACAACGCCACGAACCATCTGGTTGGATTTTCTCGGATCTATCCCTAACCTTACATCCAGGTCGATTGAAGCATCATACTTTGTTGTGCTCACCTCTTTTATCAGGGCTGATGCTTCTTTCAACGTATAAAGCTTGTCCTTTTCAAGTTTCTCAAGAGCAAGCTTACGGTTTTTGGTAAGTTTAGTCATTTTTCTTCTGGTTAATATTTATTCGGGGACTCACCTTTAATTGTAATCCCCATGCTTCTTGCGGTTCCAGCTACCATCTTCATTGCGGACTCGATTGTAAAACAATTGAGGTCCTCCATTTTTTCTTCAGCAATCTTTTTGACCTGGGCCCATGTAACCTGTGCTACTTTTTCTCTGTTAGGTTCCTGTGAACCTTTCTTTGTTTTAGCAGTCTCAAGAAGCTGAACAGCCACCGGTGGTGTTTTAGTAACAAAATCAAATGATTTATCAGCATATACTGTTATTACTACCGGTATTACTTTTCCAGCTTTTTCCTGGGTCCTCGCATTAAATTGCTTGCAGAAATCCATGATATTCACGCCTTTAGAACCCAAAGCAGGTCCTACAGGTGGAGATGGATTAGCTCCTCCGCCACGAATCTGTAACTTTATTAGTCCAGCAACTTCTTTTGCCATAATTTAAAATTTGCGTGTTTATTGCGAGAGTCTGACAGTCATTCAGGAAGCATTATAAATATTATAACCGTCAATATCTTCTGTTAATTTTCCTTTTCTACCTGCATAAAGCTGAGCTCAAGAGGTGTTTTTCTTCCAAATATCTTAACCATCACCTTGAGTTTTTTCTTTTCTTCATTTACCTCTTCTATAATTCCCGTAAAGCTGTTGAAGGGGCCATCGATCACTTTAACAGCTTCTCCCACAAAGAAGGGAACATTAAGTTCCTCATCGCTTGCATTCAGCTCATCAACCTTTCCGAGAATCCTGTTTATTTCTGCTTTCCTGAGGGGAACCGGTTCACCGTTCTGTGATCCGAGAAATCCTATGACATTTGGTATATTTCTCAGAAGATGTGGTATTTCACCAACCAATACTGCCTCAATAAGTACATATCCCGGGAAGAATGTTCTTTCCTTGCTGATCTTTTTTCCGGATCGTATCTGGTAAACCTTTTCAGTAGGAATAAGAACCTGTGAGATATAATCTCCAAGCTTCAGGCGGGTCACTTCACTATCAATGTATTCCTTAACCTTTTTTTCTTTGCCTCCTATTGCCCTCAGCACATACCACTTCTTACTATTCTCACTCATCAGAAAAAGATCTCCTCTTTAATATAACAAACTGTATATGAATTCCATTATCCTGCTAAAGCCAGCGTCCATAGCTGCAACAATGAGTGCAATTATGAGAGTAGCTACCATAACAAGCACAGCGCTGTTCTGGAGTTCGTTCCAGGTTGGCCATGTAACTTTGTGCACGAGTTCAGTGAATGACTCCTTTAAATATCCTTTTATATTCATATCTCCGATCTATTTGCACGGGAGGAGAGACTCGAACTCCCGACACCTGGTTTTGGAGACCAGTGCTCTACCAACTGAGCTACACCCGTATAGGGTAGCATCATGATTCATCTTGATGCTACTGTTCTCGAACCGTTTACTGCATTATTTCTGTAACCTGTCCGGCTCCCACTGTTCTTCCTCCTTCGCGGATAGCAAAACTGAGACCTACATTTATAGCTACAGGGTAAATCAGGTCAACTGTTATAGTAACATTATCACCAGGCATTACCATTTCCCTGCCTTCAGGAAGAGTGATCTCACCAGTAATATCAAGAGTCCTGAGATAGAACTGAGGACGATAATTATTATGGAACGGAGTATGACGTCCGCCTTCCTCTTTCTTAAGAACGTAGATCTCGGCCTTGATCTTTGTATGGGGTGTTATTGAACCCGGTTTGGCAAGTACCATTCCTCTTTTGATCTCTTTCTTATCGACACCTCTAAGTAAAAGCCCTACATTATCACCTGCTTCGCCTCTGTCGAGAATCTTACGGAACATTTCAACACCTGTACAGACTGTTTTTCGTTTTTGTGCACCCAGTCCTATCATCTCAAGTTCATCACCTGTAAGAACAACGCCTGTTTCAATACGGCCTGTAGCAACTGTTCCACGTCCTGTAATTGAGAATATATCTTCAACCGGCATCAGGAACGGTTTCTGGTTGTCGCGTGGAGGAATAGGTATGTATGAATCAACGGCATCCATCAGTTCAACTACTTTTTCTTCCCATTTTGCTTCGCCGTGCATGGCTCCAAGAGCTGAACCGCGGATAACGGGAGCATTGTCGCCATCAAATTTATAGAAATTGAGCAGATCACGTACTTCCATCTCAACAAGGTCAAGTAGTTCCTCATCATCAACCAAATCAACTTTGTTCATGAAAACCAGCACTTTGGGAACGTTTACCTGGTGAGCCAGAAGTATATGTTCACGAGTCTGCGGCATTGGGCCGTCGGTAGCTGCCACAACAAGTATTGCACCATCCATCTGTGCAGCACCTGTAACCATGTTTTTAATATAGTCAGCGTGACCGGGACAGTCAACGTGTGCATAGTGGCGCGCTGCTGTCTGATATTCAACGTGAGCAGTGTTAATGGTAATACCCCTCTCTTTTTCCTCGGGAGCATTATCAATTGAATCAAAATCCCTGACTGTAGATAGTCCTTGCTTATGAAGCACCATAGTAATTGCTGCTGTCAGGGTGGTCTTACCATGGTCAATATGACCTATTGTACCAATATTTACATGTGGTTTCGACCTGTCAAATTTTTCTTTTGCCATAA
>CAZKWD010000081.1:0-8300 GCA_964556175.1 uncultured Rikenellaceae bacterium | reverse complement strand
TACACCCGTTTCAGAGTACGGGGTGCCATCTATTGTATAGTCTATAGTGAAGGTATTGCTTGCCAGTAACCCTGTTAGATTTATGGTTGCACTTGATCCGTCACATACGGTTGAAGACAATGATGCTCCTCCGAGTGTCGGTGACGGATGAACAATAATTTCTTTAGACGCTGATTTTGGACCGCATGAACCCCCTGAGACTGTCAATGTCAGAGTGGCTGTATTAGCGTATCCAGAAGGAGGTGTCCATGTTGCATCTAAATCATTTGGATCGAAAAATGTACCTCCAGCGTCATCTGACCAGACAGGGCCAGTAGCATCACCGATTAGTGATGCACCTAAGTGAGATGATGTTACATCCTCACATATCGGGTCCATTTCAGGTCCAATGTCGATACACTGTCCTAAAACCTTCCCTGCAAATAATGACAGAAGCAAAATCACTAAGAAAATATATCTTTTCATTGTCATTCTTTTTCTTGTTAGTCCATTTAATGCCTCTCTTGGTTGCATTTCTAAAACCTGAATTTCAAAAAGCTGATCATGGAATTATTCTCATAACTGTTACTTCCGACAGCAACAATATCATCGGAATCATCTGAAATTACATCAAAGGCTTCCTGAGTTCCTGTTCCTCCGACTATCTTTATACGTCCTCCCACCAGATCACCAAAAGCATCCACCGAGAAGATAAGCATCCTGGAGGATAATCCTGTGCCGTGTTGTCCGGCAAGCAGAAATGAACTGGTTTTATATTTACACATTGCATTAATTGAAAATGGTGAAGATGCAGATGATTGTTCGATTATGATTTCATGTTCAAACTCTGGTTCATCATAGATGTCGAGCGGCATTTTCCAGATATACCCACGTTGATCCGTAGACCCCTCATTGCCTATGGTCCCGGCTATCAGATATCCGTCGCTCAAAACTTCAAAATCCGAAGCTGTTTCATTCAATGTGCCTCCTACAATTCTTGTCTGTGTTGTGGATCCGTCTGAATTGACTCTTACAAGAAAAATATTATTCCCCGATTGTTCTGGTTCAGAGTTATCCGAATTGTCTGTTGTTCCTACGACAATATACCCTCCACCTATATCATGTTTTATCGCAACTCCTTCATCATTCCCGATATAGCCCACAGCAGGTATTGGAGCCAAAGTATCAAGATTATTGTTGACATTAAGCAGGAATATATCCTTCTTCCCAGCAGCATTCCCTATTACCTCTGAAGATGGTTCCCTCTTGATATCAGTCGTCCCCAGTATTAGAAATCCGTCCTGGGTCTGAATTACATCTGTTGCATACTGGTTACCTTTTCTTTTATAAATTAATTGTTGGTATCCTCCCCCGGGATTCAGTTTTACAGCATAAATATCTTTTTTATTTGTAACTGTATCGACAACATATCCCACAGCAACTATTGTTCCATCCCCCAGTGTTAATACCTTTGTACCTGATCCGGGTAATTTTCCTCCAAATATCTGTGGCTCCCCGATGGCATTGCCTTCATAATCAGTCCTGATAACTGCTACTTTATTTGTATCTCTCAAAATATAGTGTCCGTCTCTGGTCAACCTTGTAATCTGGCCTGCAATAACATATCCATCATTAGTTTCTGAAACTGAGTATCCTATATCCTCATAGGCATCTCCATAGAATTTAAGCAGAATATCATTTGTGTCGGAATTTCTTTCACATGATAAGAGCACTGCTGCCATAAACAATATTAAGTATCTTATTTTCATGTGCTACTCCTTTCTTTTTGAAGGTTTGTAAAAGATCTGAGTATATCCTAAGCTGAAATTCAATGAATTAACATGAAAATCATCATCTTTATAGAAATAGTGAAATCCCAGCTGCTCTGGAGAAGCGCCCCCTCTGATCGTCTGGTTCAGGGCTCCTGCATTTGATCTCAGTTCAGCAAGAATATATCCTCCCCTGGTTTTGAGTTTTATTCCTGCGCCAATCTGGACAAACAGATCCATATTTATCCTCGAATCATTCCTGTCGATACTTTTTCCGCTTCGATCTTCATGGTTATTTTCATCTGTAGGATTAAATTCAGCCAGGGCTTTTGAGGCCAGTGTAAAAGCAGGTCCTATGCCAAACCTGCCATACGGAGTTAATATTCCGAAGTTCTTAATGTCATATGTAATGCTCAGCGGCACTTCAATCCTTTGCTGAGTCTCATCATAAGTGGTTTCTCCAAAGCGCATGAAATCCTCTATGTTAGTAAATTTGATCTGGGAATATCCACCTTCTATGTTCAGTTCGAGTTTCTCTGTTAACTTAATTTTGGCTTCCAGCGATGCATACAGGTTGAGCGCTTTTGATTTGTAAACGCCTTCCCCGGGAATACCGGCAACGGATTTCTGATCAATGAATGTTATGAACGGAAGATTTGTTCCAAGATGCACTGAAATCTGTATGACCGGTTTAACATTAAACTTATTGTACAGGAACACAAAACTTGAATGATCCGTAGGGCTCAGTTCATACTCCGGATTCCTTTTCAGGAATGCAAGCATAACGGAGTCAGCCAGTTCGTTTTTGTCTTCAAAAAGATATGTCTGTATAAGGAGCTTATAAGCTGTAAGTTCCTCTTCCCGGTTAAATCCCGATTTAAGACATCCTGAAAGCATTTCGGGGACCTGCTCCACCTGCCCGTTATCAAAAAGTGCCTGAGCATTTTTAAGGTTTTCAGCACAGGTGGTTGTTTCCTGGGAAAATAGCATAAAAGGGATAAAGCAGATGATCGCTATAAACAATAATCTGATAATGAATGAGTTTGGATATCCGGTCTTCATCTGCTTGAGATCTTTATCTGATTACATTAACTTTAATATTATAATCCTTATCGGTACAGGTCGGTTCAAGCGGAATGTCTCTCGCAACATATGTATTCCACTCATCCTGGGTCATATTCCTTGTAACAAGATCGCAGATATTATCAACCATGTATTTAACATGCGATGGCCTGCCGATCAGATTCGGTGTGCCTTCATATGTTCCTGAAACGATAAGCTGGCCATCCGGACTGAACTGTATCACAAGTACGAATCCCTCATTATCGCTGAATGTGATCGGGGCTTCAGTCAAGTCGGTAATATTGTTGAATATCTTAAGCGTTTTATCATTACTTGCAGTTGCCATCTGGTTTAGCACCGGATTAAACCTGATATCGTTGATCTGAGCGGTGTGTGCCTTTACTTCAGAGATTTTCTTGCAGGCCGCTATGTCCCATAGTTCAAGATTCCCGTTTATATCACCAACGGCCAGAATATTTTCGCCAGGTTTGAAACGTATAACCTTGATATTTTTCCCTGATGTCTCTATTCTGAAATTCTCAGTATTTTTCTCAGGATTCCAGACGATAACATTTCCTTTACTGTTAATACCGGCAAGATAATTCCCGTTTGATGATATATCAATTGATGTTATCTGCATTGTACCTGTAGTCACATCCTGGCTTGTTCTGGCTGCCAGATCCCACTTCAGCACTTTACCGTCGAGTGAGGCAGAATAGAGGTAATCACCATCATAAGAAAAGACGAGTGATTTTATTTTACCGTTGTGTCCCTTCAGTTCGTACTGCATGCTATTACCCTGAAGCGGTATCATTCGTATTGAAGAGTTTCCGCTTCCGCATGCCAGCCATGATGCATCGGGGCTTACCGCCAAAACCTCTATTATATCAGCTCCGGAATAAACAACCTGGAATGTCTGTTCTTTGCCGTCAGTATTCCATTTAAGTACCTGTCCGTCGTAACCCGCAGTAAAGAATTCATTTTTGCCCGGTATATATGCTATGCTTTTTATTTCGCCATCATGTCCCTTGAAGGTTTTATAGTTTACATTCCCGTATTGCTTTGCTACATTATAAAGACCTGTGTAAATATCCGCGTCATTTTCAAGACCTTTATTATTTTTATTGAACAGGAATGCCTGGTATGCCAAAAGCGTTTGAAGATCCTGTTGTCCCGTTACCTGTAATGATTTAATTGACATCGATTTACCGACAGAGAGCATTCTCAGCCGCAAGGCTTCTTCTCTTTGAATATTTGCCAGTCTGGCATTTTCATCTGCCCTGATACTTGCACTCGTTGCAGAATCAGATTGTTCAAGAGCAATCTGTTCCTGTCTTCTTGCTTCTTCAGCATTTATTTCGGCAATTGTCTGTTGTGTAGTGGCAAATGATTTCTGACGAAGAGCTTCCTCTGCATTTGTTTGTGCAACAACAGCATTTGAATCAGCAATTTCACTTTGTCTCTTTGCAACTATTGCAGAAGAATCAGCTTCTGCTCTCGCTATCTCTTCCTGCTGTCTTCTTTCCTCAGCAAGCAGGGTTGCCCTGTCTGCCGCAATTTTCTGAACAAAGGCAAAAAGCATGAATCCCAGTGAAATGATCGCTGCTGTTCCGAGGATCATTGCAACGATCTTTGCTCTCTTCATTTGTCTTTTTTGCAGCCTTATCTTGCTTTCCTCCTCATCGAGATACTCTTTTTCGCTGGTTCTCAGGTAAACCATTGCTCTTTCGAAAGCCGGATCATATCTTTGTGCCCATTCCAGTGTTGGTTTCTGCTGGTCGCGCCAGTTTATTGCGAGCTGAAGATCCGGGGGTCTCCACAGACTGGTCTTTCCCTGCTGAAACATGGCTGAAGCATCCGAGAGACGCAGATACATTTGCACCGATGATGCTTCATCATCAACCCATTCCCTGAGCCGGTCCCATAACCTCATAAGGCTCTCATGAGAAAGGTCAATTATGGAATCATCGTCGAGAGGAACTGCCTGGCGGGGTGTAATAAATGACCGGGAGGGAATCCGGAATTTTTCGACGACCTCGAAAAATTCTTCACTTGTACATTGAATGATCGATTTTATTGTTGTTACACTTGAAGGATGACGGATGCCTTTATTGTCAGCTCCCTTTTCAGTGATGGTTTTAAACATCTTCTCACAAATCTCCTTTCCCTTCGTGTCAAGCTCCTCGAATGCTTCATTGGCATGTCTCGACATTGCATCGGTCATTGTCCCGACAGAATCATAATCCGTATAACTTACAGGACGTTCCGGTTCATCCAGTTCCTGCCAGTGCGTCCAGGTTCTCATAAGAGCATGCTGCAGTACCGGCAGTTGATCTGTCCTGTCACCGATATCGGTAAGAAGCGTTTCCACAAGTTTTTCTTCAATAGATGCTCCTGCATATTTTACAGGACCCTCAATAGCCTGCCTGTAATTATCCCTATCCATATGTGGGACAAGGTAGTTGCTGTTATTGATCAATTGTGTAAGTCCCTGATAGTGTGCGCATTCCCCAATAAAATCGGAGCGCATAGTAATTATTGTGTATATGCTCACTTCCGGTTGACTGATAGCACTAACCGTCTTTTCGACAAATTCGGCAGTTTGTCCCTCATTATCTCCGCCGGCACTGGTAGCACTGTATCTGAAGAGCTCTTCAAACTGATCAACTACAAGAAGGACCTTCTCATTACCCGTAATGAGGTATTTCTTTAAAGTGGATGTAATTCCGTCGGGATCTAAATGCATATCCAGGAGAATAGTCTCCACTTCAGTTTTTTCCAGGTCAGTTCCCGAAATTTCTTCCTTGATCGAATTCCCAAGATTACCCAGCGGATCATTCCCCGGTCTGAACGTGATTATCTTCCATTTTGAGGATTCATCCTTTTCCATATTCCGGATCTCCGGTAACACACCGCAATGGATGAGTGATGATTTACCGCTGCCTGAAGCACCAATTACGGTAACAAACCGGTTCTTAAGGAGTTTTTTCAGGATCTCTTCACTTTCCTTTTCACGTCCAAAGAAAAGGTCGCTTTCGTCAGGTGCGAATGGCCTCAGTCCAGGAAAGGGATTGAATGTCCGGGTATCTTCTTTTAATCCCATAGTCAGAAATTAGAAATATGTTTTTTCTATATTTTAATACCAATCACCAGGATATCATCTACCTGGTCATTGGAGCCTTTCCATTTCAGCAGTCTTTTATTCAGCGTCTCCTTCTGTTCATCCATTGGCAAAGCGTGTATTTCGAGAAGAAGCTGTTCAAACCTCTTGTACATGAATTTCTTACCATCAAGTCCGCCAAACTGATCAGCATATCCGTCTGAGAAAAGATAAAGACAATCTCCGCTCTTCAGGTCAATGATATTATTAGCAAATTTCTGCGGATCATCACCTTCATATGCCCCTATAGGGAAACGATCTCCTTTATATCTGGTGACCATGTTATTTCGTATCAGTATCAGGGGATTATTTGCACCCGCAAATTCAACCTTCCCGGCTTTTTGATCAAGAACACAAAGGGCCATGTCCATTCCGTCCTTAATTGAGTTTTCACCGGTATTTTCATTCAATGTTGTTATTACTCCTTTATTGAGTTCATCGAGTATTTTACTTGCTGATCTGGCTTTTCTGACATTTACAACATGATTGAGCTGGTTAAAGCCCACTATCGACATGAATGCCCCCGGTACGCCATGACCGGTACAGTCAATGGCTGATATCATAAAAAGTCCGTCAACTTCATGAACCCAGTAAAAATCTCCGCTTACAATATCTTTCGGCAAGTATAAAATGAAGTAATTGCTTAGATGTTCACTTATCATGCTGAATGAAGGAAGTATTGCATTTTGTATCCGGCATGCATAATAGATGCTGTCGGTGATATGTTTTTTCTGCTCTTCTATCTCCTCTTTCTGTTTTTCAATTTTCACAGTTCTCTCCTTCACTTTTTCCTCAAGTTCATAGGTATAGCTTTCCAATTGTGCTATCATCATATTGAATTTTTCGGAAAGTCTTGTAATTTCATTATTGCCAACCACTTCTGCACGTTCCCTGAGGTTACCGTCCGTTATCCTGTCAACATTCTCCACGAGCTTTATTATTGGATGGGTGATTACCCTTGCCTTTCTGTAAATCAAAATTGTAAGAGCAATAAGCGTCACAACAAATACCAATATGAATTTTATGGCCTCTTTCCTCAATAATGCTTTCTGTGATGTTAGGTCTGAGATGATTCTGATCACTGAACCCTGGCTATAAAGACTTGACGGCTTATCTTTGATACCGGCTCTTTCCATGTAGATATAACGATAATTATACCAGGATTTATCGACTTTTTCCGTAATGTTTATTGTGTCCTTATCGGTAAATGCTCTCAAAAGGATTTCTTTCTGGCTTTCAACCTCGAGTGCATTTTTATTCATGCTGAATGGATCATCGGCTATCAGGAATAGTTCTACATCAATTATTCCTTCGGTTTCACTCTTCATTTCAGTCTTTGTATCCTCGATAGCCTGAATAACCTCATCAACCTGTTTGGAATATGCTCCAAGCTCAATGATATATTTTCTATCTTTTGTGGCCTGGTAGGTGTACTTTTTGGGCCTTTTTGTCAGGTCTTCTATGGCAAACAGGTCAGTAACAAACTCGCCTGATTCACGTATCCCTGCAAGGTATTTTTTAAAGTTATCACCCAGGCTGTAAAGATTAAATCCAAGCTCGCCGGTGAAGGTGGTATTAATTACTATACCATCTTCAGCAATTATATATATATCCTCATTATCAGGGTCCATTCCCACCTTTTCGGCAATTTTCTTCAGGTCAATATCTTCCAGGTTGTCAGTATTGGTAAAATAATCGTTTACCAGTTTGGAGCTCATCTCCCTGAACCTGTTATTGAATTCATCCTCTATGAGGTTTATGGCAATATCCTGGAACCTGAGGATCTTGGTAACCTCATTTACAAGGAGCCTGTTCTTCTCTTCATTGCTCCTTTCAAGCTGGGAACGGGTACGTTGAAAATTAAAAGCCGCAAAAATTAACAAGGCCAGCAATGTAGGAATAGCTATGTTTATTATCAATTGCCTGAATATTGTGGTCCTGCGTAATGCCATTCTTGCTTTTAATTTTCGTGAGTTTCTATATATTTCATCATCTCAAGAGCCTTCTCTGGAAACCTGAAATGATATTCTTCAATTACTTCAAGAGGAAGCAAATACCAGTGATCATAATCACCTGTGGGAGATTTAGTTCCCTCTGCCTTCCCTGTTCCATAAAATATTTCAGCTTTAGCACCTGGTTTACCTGATTTTACCGGCCATAAAATTCCTCGCTCATCAGCAGCCAGATCTTCCTGTTTAAAGGTATCAAGATATTCTAGGGCGCCTGCAGCTAACAACAAATCGTCCTCTGTCAATCCCGTAAAGCAACCAGAAAGGAATACTGTTTTTTCATAGAGCAGCTCCCCTGAAGGTGTTTCACTGCTTATTATT
>CAZKWD010000080.1:0-8317 GCA_964556175.1 uncultured Rikenellaceae bacterium | reverse complement strand
AAAAGCTATTTTTGTTTTTGAGGAGAATTTCGGAAGCAATCTTTACAGGAAAGGCAGGGCTTCAATGAGCATAATAGCGGATGGCTCTGAACCTAATGTCGCAACGCTCATTACCAATTACACCACGGCAATTGTAAATGATTTCAACAGGGAGATGAATAAAGATGCGGTTAACAGTGTATTACTGATTCAGCCTGAGGTTAAAATGTTCTACAATCCCGAACTGAAGAGTCACTTCATGTTTGTCCCGGGAGTGATAACTCTTATCCTCATCCTGATTTGCGCACTTATGACCTCTGTGACGATCACCAGGGAAAAGGAGTTCGGCACAATGGAGGTTCTTCTTGTTTCGCCCCTTAAACCACTGCAGATAATCCTGGGGAAAGTAACTCCCTATTTTCTTCTCTCCTTTATAAATATTACACTGATCCTTATATTATCATGGATTGTATTTGGCCTGCCGATAAAGGGTAGCGTGGTTCTGCTGCTCTTTGAAAGTATGCTCTACATACTTATGAGCCTGTCGCTTGGTATCCTTATTTCAACTATATCAAAAACAATGCAGCAGGCAATATTTATTTCCTTCCTGGGATTAATGCTGCCGACAATAATACTTTCCGGTTTTATCTTCCCCATTGAAAACATGCCAAAAGTATATGAGATTGTAAGCAAAATAATACCTCCCAGTTACTTTATCACAATAATAAAAGGAATAATGATAAAAGGGACGGGAATTACCTTCGTGTGGAAGGAGACCCTTGTAATACTCTTCATGACATTGCTGTTTATCGGTTTAAGTGTAAGGAAGTTTAAAATAAGGCTTCAATGAAAAAGACAAAAGAAATAATACCCGGGAAAGAAAGATAAATGAGAACAATATTATATCTCATAAGAAAAGAATTCCTTCAGATATTCCGGAATAAGTTTATTTCGAAGGCTATATTCGGTGTTCCTATCGTTCAGATGCTTATCCTGGTGCCGGCGATTACTTTCGAAATAAAGAATGTGAATCTCTGCATTATTGACAATGATTTCTCTACAGAATCCAGGGGACTCGTAAGCAAGCTTGAAGGATCAACTTTTTTCAGGATCAGTTATTCAACATGGTCGGAAAAGAAAGCAAATGATCTTCTTCACAGCAATAAATGTCTGATGGTACTGAATATTCCTGATGGTTTCGGGAGAGAAATATCCTCCGGCAGACCTTCAAAACTGCTGGCAACGGTTGATGCCTTGAATGCTATAACAGCACAACTTTCCTGGGCATATCTGAATGGTGTCATAAGTGATTATAATGCAAGTATCATAACAGAAAATCCGGGTATGATGCAATTGACAGCAATGCCGCGGATAAATATCACCAACAGATTCTGGTACAATGAGTTGCTTGATTATAGATACTACATGCTGCCGGGTATTCTGGTCATTCTTGTTACAGCTATCGGATTCCTTCTTGCAGGGTTAAACATGGTCAGAGAAAAAGAGATCGGGACGATTGAACAGATAAACGTAACGCCTGTCAGGAAATACCAGTTTATAATTGCAAAGATGGTTCCTTTCCTGATTATCGGCCTTATCGATCTTGCTCTCGGTCTTATTATCGGGAAGCTGACATTCAATATTCCCTTCGAAGGAAGTATAATGCTTCTTTTCCTGGGTTCGACAATTTTCCTTATCGCCGTTCTTGGGCTTGCCCTTTTTATTTCGACACTTTCAGGAACTCAGCAGCAGTACATGTTCAGTGCGTTTTTTGTAATGATCATTTTTATCCTGATGAGCGGAATTTTTACTCCTTTCGAAAGTATGCCCATATGGGCGCAGAAATTCGATCTGGTCAATCCTGTTGCACATCTGATAAAATTCAACAGGATGGTAATGCTAAAAGGCTCTACTATTCATGACACAGCCAGAGAGTTATTCTTCTTGTCGGCAATAGCCATCGTCTTTACCCTGTTTGCAGTAAGACGTTACCGTAAAACGGCATGATTTAACGATCGCACGATTGCATGATCGTTTATATCCTTATCCCCAGGAGAATTATATCATCAATCTGTCCTATTGATTCACCCTGGTCTGGATGATTGATCCACTCATCAAGAGTTTTTTCATAGATCTCCTTCTGTGAACTCATTGAAAGTCCCTGGTTGTCGAGCAGCATCTGGATGAACCTGGGTTTCATGAATTTCCTCCCTTTAGGGCCGCCGAACTGGTCACAGAAACCATCAGAAAACAGATATATGGTATCACCTTTCAGTATTTCGATTTCATGACTTGAAAAGTCATTCATCCTTGAATATACTCCTACAGGCATTCCGTCAGCTCTTTTTTCAATAATTGAGTACTCTCCGTTTTCTTTCCTTATTAGGATCAATGGATTATTTGCCCCTGCATAAAGTAATCGATTGTTTTTCAGATCTATAGTACATAGAGCCATATCCATACCGTCTTTACTTGACTCCTGTAATTCTTTTTGCTTGAGGGACAGGATAATATTTTCACGAAGTTCATTAAGTATCTGATCAGGTTTAATGACACCTGATTCATTTACTATTTTATTCAGGAAGCTGACTCCCAGCATGCTCATGAAGGCTCCGGGAACACCATGCCCTGTACAGTCAGCAGCTGTAAATATTATGTGGTTACCTTTTTTCGACATCCAGTAGAAATCTCCGCTTACGATATCTTTCGGCCGGAATAATAAAAAATAATCAAAAAAGCTGCTTTTTAGTATATTTTCTTCAGGAAGTATAGCCTTTTGTATTCTCTCTGCATATTGGATACTGTCTGTTATCTCCTTTTTCTGATACATGACTATGTCTCTATGTCTTGCTATCTCGTCTTTTTGTTCCACAACCTCCCTTGTCCTCTCTTCAACAATCTTCTCGAGCTTTATCTTTTCCTCAATCAGTTTTTTCTCCTTGTACCTGAAAAATCCTATGATAATAAGTGTAATAACTAATGATGAAGTAATAAGAAACCACGTGGTTCTCCAGAAAGGCGGTTTGATCAAAAAACTGTATTGTGCAGCTTCACCTGAAATACCATATTTATTCCTTGCCTTCACATAAAAGGTGTAATCACCGGGTGGCAGATCTGAAGAAGAGATGCTTCTGGAGGTAGAAAAGGGGGACCATTCTCCGGTTCCTTTTCTTTCAAGACGATATGAAAACATCAGGTCATCAGGATTGCTGAATGAGAGGCCTGTGAATTCAAAAGTCACATGGTTGTCTTTATGTGATAACACAAGTTCTTCCGGAAGTCCTGACCATTTGCTTATCTCAAAGTCTCTTGATCTCCAGTCAACATCCTCAAAAAAAAGTTTTACAGAAGTAATGAAGGTTGTGGGTGCCAGATTAAAGCTCTGGTCGAGATCTGGATTAAAACGTATGATACCATTCTTTGTCCCGAACGAGATAAAACCCCGATTATCCTGTGCAATTGAATTTGGATTGTTTTCACCGCCGGTGAATCCGTCTTTGGTACCGTATGGTATTACTCTTGTTATTACCTGATTATCGTCAAGTTCTATCAGGTCAAAACCCTTTTCTGTTCCCGCTATCAACAAGTTCTTGCTGATAAAAAGAAGGCTGTTTACAGTTCCTGAGGATAGTATTCCTTTCCCGGCTACAACTGATAATGGAATAGAATCGTTTCTGCTTCCGAATTTGAAAATACCTCCGCCAAAGGTTCCAATCCAGATATTTCCTGCAGGGTCCTCTGCAAGCGTATTTATACGGAGGAAAGAAAGGCCCTCCTCTTCATTAAAATCATTATAGACGGTATCCTCCAGCATGACAAGTCCACCCACGGTTCCCATCCATATTCTGCCCCTTGAGTCTTCAATGATAGTCTGCACTTCATTATGTATCAATCCATCATCTTCACTCATGGTAAAAAGATAGTCGCCGGTATACTTGCCATACCCCCCGGCGGTTCCTATCCACAGGTTATTATGAGAATCGACGAGCATGGTGCTGACCTTAAGATCCGGCAGCCGGTAGTTATATTCAAATCTTGTAAGACGGGCACCATCAAAAATATTTATCCCGTTATTGGTGCCAATCCATATTTTCCCCTGGTATTTTGTTATGGTGGTTGCCCCCACATCATTTAAGCCCTGCTGTAAAGAAAAGGATCTCAACTTTCTGATAATGTCACCCTCCTTTTTAAAAACAGAAAATCCTTCCTCGGTGGCAGTATAAAGTAAATCATCAGACTCTATTAACAGGCTAAGAACCTGGTTTCCTGAAATGCCCTCTGCCGGACCGTAACCCAGGAATTTATCATCATCGTACATTATAGCACCCTGTCCGAAAGAGGCAAGCCATGTATTTCCCTCATGATCCCTGAGAATATCAAGTATCTGGTTTGAGGGAAGGCCGTTATCCCTGGTGAATCTCCCGGCAATTTTATCATTTTGAAGTCTTATGATCCCGTTTTTATCTGTTGCAAGCCATATTTCGCCATCTTCTCTTGATAACATATCCCATATAATCAGTCCACGGTACAGGTCATTTATCCGGGAGGGGACTACCTCATATTCCTGATTTTCTTTTCCCGGAATTGCCCTGAAGAGTCCTTCGCCATAGCTTCCCAGCCAGAAGGATTTGTCATCTGCCTTTTCAATGGAAAGGATAATGTCAGCAGGAATTATTGGATCTTCAATGCTTTCTATTGCCAGGGTATCACCCTTTGAAAATGTAAGGATATTTACACCTCCCACCATTCCCAGCCACAGGCGTTTATCAACATCTTCGTATATGTCAAAAATGAAATTGCTTATCAGGCCATTATCTACGGTAAAACTGGTGATCAAAAGAGAATCTCCGGGTTCTATTGCAGCCAGTCCGTTATTATTTGTTCCAATCCATATTATCCCGTCACTTCCCTCCGTAACTTTAAGGACAGATGTTTCGGTCAGTGCCGGTTCTACTGTAAAAGCTGTAAAATCCTCCCCGTCATAGAGAGTCAGTCCATTATCTGTTCCTATCCATATATTTCCCCTGCTGTCTTCAAAAAGAGTTCTTATAACATTATCAGATAGCCCGTTAGCTTTGGTAAACGTCTCAAACCTGTTGCCGTCAAAACGGCAGAGTCCTCCTCCGTCAGTTCCCATCCAGATAAAACCGCGGGCATCTTCTATAATACAGTAAACAGATGACTGCGGCAGACCCTCTTCTACAGAGTATTTCCTGAAAAAATACTGCTGTGAATATAATTCTGCCTGCAGCAGAATCGATAATATCAGAAAAACCAGAGATCTCTTGTACATCAGTTTTTCAGGTTATAAGGTTTTTAAGGCTTAAGGTAAAAAAACTACCACGGAGACACGGAGAGCACGGAGGATCACAGAGGTTAACTTTTAGATAGTTTTGCATATTCTTCTGTAACCAGTGACACTAATTGCTCCTTTATATTTTCACAATTAAAGTTAATTAATAATCCTTTTGGTTTTCCAGTAAGCTTTAAATATGATAACAGCTGTGCTTTATAAAGTGGAATCATTACTTCAACAGCTTTTTCTTCAACAATAATAATATCATTTACCAGAAGATCAAGCTTCAGATTTCCTCCCAGGTCTTTCCCTTTATAATAAACAGGTACATATATCTGAGATTTCACAGACAATCTGGCATTTATCATTTCCTCAATAAGGCAGGCTTCGTAAACAGATTCCAGTAATCCAGGCCCCAAATGTCTATGTACTTCAATGGCGCAATCTATTATTTTATAAGATATTTCATTTATATCTCTCTGGGTGATCATCTCTGTGCTCTCCGTGTCTCTGTGCTTCTCTGTGCTTCTGTGGTTATTTTTTTATTTTAACATAAAAATAAATTGTCCTCCTTCGTCGCCAGCATTTCTTATGGGACTGTATGCCGGAGTCTGGTCTGAATTATTAACAACAGGTATTTTCAGTGATTCAAAAACCTGTCCTGCATCAAGATACTTTTCGGAATTTTTTTCCAGGGCCTGCAGGAAATAATATGCAAATACCGAGTGACCTTCCTTTCCTTTATCCATAACCGGTTCGACACCACCTGATGTAAGGGCTTTTCTGCTGTTGAGTGAATACATTTTCTGGTAGTATTTTGTTGAATTCTCGTAGGGTATGGTCATTGTTTTTCCCCTGAATATATCGCCGCTGAAGCAGGCATCCGTCACAAGCAGTGTGTGTTTTGAGTTAATGCCTGAGAGGAATGAGCGTATATCCTCATTGGAGATATACTTTGAAATAGCCTTTGACGAAGCATCAATAGGCACCCAGAATCCCTTATCCATGTTCTCAAGATATTCTCCGTGTCCCGAATAATAAATGAAGACGTTATCATTTGGCTTGACATTCTGCATCAGCAATTCAAATTCTTTCAGAATATTATCACGGGTGGCATCTTTATCATAAAGCGTCTTAAGGTACTGGAACTCATATTTTGATGCCAGCATTCCAGCAACACCTTTGGCATCATTAACAGCATTGCGCAGCTGGGGCCATTCACCTGAATACTGGTCAATTCCGATAATGAGGGCATAATATTCTCCTACCTGTACCGATTTCATTGCCTGGGCAACATTCAATCCCTTCAGTGGGTCATTCCCTCCACGGAATTCGCTGTAATTCTGGGCCAGCGCTTTATCTATTTCCTGAGTAACAGGTTTATCGACAGCCACGGCAAGTAACAGATCGTTAACATTTGTGATGTCGGCTCCTGTTATTTCGAAATTGATCGGGATTATTGTATCGGTGTAATTCTTATTGGCAAAAAACTGGATAGTCAGAAGCTCCTCTTCGCCGGCTTTAAGAGAAGGAATCCTCTTAAAATCCACCACTTCAATATTTTCCGGTACTTTATAATTGATTAAAAGGTTATCAGCATCCTTCTCTCCTACATTAGTTATATTTACTGTAAGAGTGACTGTTTTCCCGATGGCTACTTTATCACTGGTGGTATTAAACTTATAGTCCATGATAAGGACCTTCGATTTTTCCTGTTTCACTTCGTCGAGGTAGGCAATGTCAATATGATCGACCATTATTGTGGAGTTATCTCCTACCTGGAAGCCGAGAAGGTTCCCGAAGAATGGTTCAAAAGGCATTGTATGAACAAGCTTCTCATTCAGGAAAAAATAGTATTTGTCTGATACCTTCCTGACAGTGAGCTTGTTGAAGGCATACCTGTTAACATTGTCTGATAGTGTAAAGGGGACGTAATCGGAGAATCCCCCGTCATATTTATCGATTGTAAAATGGCCGCCTCCGGTAAGCAGGAAGTCGTACTGCTTCACCGGGTTAACAGACTTACCCCACTGAAGGCCATAACCCTTATCCATTTGTCCTTCGACAAAACGTATTGAGGTCTCAATTTCGAAGTCGCGGTTCTGATCGATAATAACCGGCAGCAGGTCCTCTTTAGCCCTGGTCGTTAATGACTGGAACACCAGGTGGCCCTCTTCAATGGTTTCCGACCAGCTGTTTTCCTCGATGCCCAGCAGCCAGTAGTTACTGAATTTATTGAAATCGTCCTGAAGGACGGTCTGGTTTTTCAACCCCTTGTTGAAACTGTAGTAAGCAGGGGTGGCTTTTCCCTGGGCCATAATGGCTGTGGCTGCAAGGAAAAAAGAAAATACTAATAATGATCTTCTTGGTGACATGACTTTATCGTATTAAATAAATAAAAGATAATCAATTAATCCCGGTTTGCGGCGCACGGTTTGCGGCATGCCTTATATCTTGTACCGTGCACCCTTTATTTTTTCTTTCACATCTAAAGTTACGACATTTTAAGAATATGGCTGATTTTTAACAGTAATTTTTGATAACCATTTAATTCCGTTCGGTCAACGGGGTTAATACTTACATCAAAATAACTGAGATATAGTTATTCTGTTAATGTCATTGCGAGGATTCAGCGAAGCGGAAGACGAAGCAATCTTATTTTTTTACCACGGATTTCACGGATTACACGGATGAGCACGGAGTTTCTCCCACTCCCGCCCTCACCTTTTCTCCCCCTCCTTTTTTTGCCGCTAGCCGTATGCCGGCAGCCGGTTTTCGCGCCAACTTTTTATCAATTAATAAAATAAACAGAGAAAAACTTGACTTTAACACAGATTTGATGTAAATTTTGGAGATATTTTTTCAAATCATTTTTCGGATGAAAAAATGTCTGCAAAAGAACCTGGTTTTAATCTTGTTATTCCCTATAAGAATCCCGGCATTCTCATGTTCTCAAGAAGCTGAACAAAAGGGATTTAGATGTCATTTGCCCCCGGATATTGTTAATTAGAGCGAATGCTCCTAAACTTTATTAATTCAATG
>CAZKWD010000079.1:0-8333 GCA_964556175.1 uncultured Rikenellaceae bacterium | reverse complement strand
TCCTATTTCATCGAAAGGTATAACTCCGGTGAAATGAATGAAGCTGAACTGACATGGTTCCGTAAAGAAATGGATGGAAATGAACAGCTTCGGAGAGAAGTTGAATTAAGGAAAAAAGCTGATATGGTTCTTAAAAACCATAATGTTATTCAGTTAAGAAGCAAGCTTTCAAGTATTGAGAGTAAAAGGGCAGCAGGAATACCTGTTAAAACACGGGTTAAGCGTATTCCGCTAGGATACGCTGCAGCAATTGCCGGATTTATCCTGGTTGGCAGTATTTTTCTTTTTAACGGCAGGAGCCTGACCAGTGATGAAATTCTAGACCGGTTCTATAAATCTTATGAGGTTACTACACCCTCAAGGTCTCAACAAGCCATTTTAAATTCTGATTATTCAACGGCAATTGAATTCTACAACATCCGTGATTACAGAAATGCTGCCCTTTATTTCAGCAAAGTACTGTCGGGGGATCCGAAATACATGGAATCCACTATGTTATATGGAGTTTCCAACTTCGAGATCAAAGACTACCCGGAAGCAAGGCATTCATTCATAAAGGTTATTGATGATAACGATAACCTGTTTTTAGAAGATGCTAAATGGTATTTTGCCCTATGTTACCTTAAAACAGAAGAAATGGAAAAAGCTGCTGATGTGCTGGCCCAGATAAAAAGATCGGAGAGCATATATAAAAAGGATGCAGCACGGATAATGAGAAAAATGAAATAAATATTTATTTCCCTATTATTCTATTTCAGTATGGATATTGATAAAGACAGAGAGGAATGTGACGGATTAAAGGATTTGAATTCTTTAACTAATATGATAAACTGTCCCACAGTACTGCAAGGCATGTCTCATGAAGTGAGAACGCATATGAATGCAATAGTAGCGCTTTCATTCCTCATGAACAGAAATAATTGCAACAAAAAAGAACGCGAGGAATACAGCGATCAGATCCTTGCCTCATGTGAGCAGCTTATAGGCCTTTTTGATAATTTTCTCGATTCAGCAATAATTGAAACAGGTAATTCACAAACTAACTTAAAGATCTGCAAACTCAACAATCTTCTGGAAGATCTTTTTTCAGAATTCAGGGTAATACTTAAGAAGGAAGTTTACAAGGATCTGGCACTAATCACCGAAGACAATCTTAATGAAGCAACAGAGGTTTTTATTGATTCTGACAGGGTATTCAGGGTAATTCGTAACCTTTTTCAGAATGCACTTATAAATACCAGATCAGGTTATATTAAGATTGGCTACTCTTTCAGGGACAATAATGTGACTTTTTATGTAATCGACTCCGGCCAGGGTTATTTCAAATGCAAAGAATTTCTTCATACAGAGGATTTAAACGACTCGCTGACTCAATACAATGATACAATTTCAGCGATAAACCTGACCCTGGCCAAAAAACTAATCAGTATGCTGGGCGGAACAGTATGGATAGAATGCAATGGCATCACCGGTACGGGTATTTATTTTTCCATACCGGTGAAAAAAGCGGAAAGCTCAGATATCAAAATAAATAAGTATGTTAATAACATGATCGCCATCTGATAGTATTTTACATCAATGTCTGAATGCAATTAAGCATGAGATGAAGTGGTCGCTATGTCAATTAGCGGCCACTTATTTTTTCAGACCCACTATTCTTGCCTCGGTCCTTCTGTTAAGTTTTCTTCCCTTTGAAGTTAAATTATCACCTACCGGTGAAGAATTACCGTATCCTTTATACTTAAGCCTGTCTGGAGCTATCCCTTTTCCTATCAGGTAATTAACTACAGATAGTGCTCTTTTTTCGGAGAGTGTAAGATTATATTCATCGGATCCTGTAGCATCGGTATGCCCGCCAATCTCAACAATGACATCGGCATTATAATTGATCAGATCTGCAAGGTTATTAAGTTCCTTCATTGATTCTTTTTTAAGCTCCCATGAGTCCCATTCATAGAAAACATTTGTCAGAGTCATCTTCTCTCCCACTTTAGCAGGGCTTAAGGTTATTCTTTTGATAAATGGTTCCATTGCTGTATGTTCTCCTTCGAACATGAAATTCTCCGAATAGAACAAATATCCAGGTTTGGAGACATTTATCCCGTAATTATTGCCTGATGGCAGACAGACAATAAAATTACCATATTCATCAGTTGTATTTCTGGCCGTGATCCTGTTTGTTGAAAGGTTGATCAGTTCGTAATCGGCTTGCAGCAGCTTTCCTGTTTCTTTATCGGCAACTTTGCCTTTCAGGTATGAAACCGGTGTAGGACGAATTGATTCATCAAGTTCAAAATAGAATATGTCCTTTCCGGTGATATTGTCTCTCTTCGATGAGAAGTAGGCTTTTTGTCCTCCCGATTCAATTACCAGTCCCATGTCATCATTGAATGTATTTATCGGGTATCCAAGGTCCCTTGGCTCCGTCCAGGTGGTATCATCATTCATCTTTGAAAAATAGATATCAAATCCACCCATTCCTGCATGGCCGTCTGATGCAAAATATAATGTTCTCCCGTCAAAATGAATGAATGGTGACATCTCATCACCATCAGTATTAATACTTTTACCAAGATTTACCGGGATTGTCCAGGCTCCCTTTTCCGTAAGAACAGAATACCACAGGTCTTTTCCACCAGATCCTCCTTTCCGGTTGCTTGAGAAGACAAGCAGATTTCCTTCGGCGTTTATTGATGGAGTGGATTCCCATGAAGGGCTGTTTATGGGTGGGCCCAGATTATATGGTGCTGTCCATTTCCCATTTCTTAAAGCAGAGAAATATATATCACAACTCCCCAATCCTCCACGTCGTCCACAGGCAGTGAAATACATGTAACTTCCGTTTGATGAGAGTGTTTGAGCCCCCTCATTTGAACTGGTATTCAGAGGCAGTCCTGCATCGACAGAAGTTCCCCACCCCTCTTCGGTGAGAAAGCTTATATAAAAATCCTCCTGTAATGCTTCTGTTCTGAATGGTCCCGATTGTCCACCGGCTAACAGTCTGGTAAACATCAGAGTCTGACCATCTGCAGTTATTGAGGGCCAGTATTCATCATAGCTGGTATTAATTGAGCTGCCTATATTCTCCGGACTGAAAGCCACCGGATTCTTCATTGCCTCGATGGCAAATTCACAGTTGCGTATATTTTTTGTTGCAATTGCCCTGTTTTGAAGAGAACCGTTATAATTCAAATAAGTTTTATAATGCAGAAGCGCATTTGAATAATCACCAGTCTTGAACTCTGCGTTCGCAAGAGAAAAGAAAACAGGTTTATAGGAAATTGAATCGAGCTTAACAGCGAAGGTATAGTTTTCTGCAGCCTGTTCATAGTCACCTATTTTTGTATTTAGCTCCCCCAGCATAACGTAGGCTTCATAGAAATTGTCATCTATTTCAAGAGCATTCCTGAACCACGATTCGGCTGTTTCAAGGTCAAGATAATCATATGCTGTAACACCTTCATTATAAGCCTTAACTGCCTTATTGGATGTTGTATGCAGGTTCTGTGCATGACTTTCCCTGGCTACTGAGCAGGAAGTTAAGATTAGTGCTGTTATTATCAGATATCGAATCATTATCAAAGTATATGCATATATTTATGGACCTGGAGAGATATTCTCCAGACGCTGTTTTTTTTCACATAATCAACAATTTCCGGTATGATCTTCTCAAAGCTGCTCCATTCAGGCTGAAGAAAAAGCCTGCATTTCTCATTAACCTGACTACGATATTCTTCGGCCCACTCAAAATCGCTCTTTTCCTGAATAATTACTTTCAGTTCATCTGCAAATTTACATATTTCAGGAACCGGCTTCATATTTTTTTTAGGAGAGAGGCATATCCAGTTCCATTTGCCGGTGAGAGGATATGCTCCTGATGTCTCCAGGTAAGTAGAAATTTTGTTTTTTTCCAACTGAGAACAGAGGTAATCAAGGTTCCACATAAGAGGTTCACCTCCGGTTATCACTACAGAATCTGTTCCGGAATTAATTATACGTTCAGCAATATCATCGGCATCTATCATTGGGTGTATTTCGGAATCCCATGCGAATGGTGAATCGCACCAGCTGCATCCTATATCACAGCCTCCAAGTCGTATAAAATATGCTGCTTTCCCGGTATGGAATCCTTCGCCCTGGATTGAAAATAAATCTTCGACAAGTGGCAGTTTTTTCCCCTCTGATCGCTGTACTGACTTCTTAACCATTTTTTTGCGGAGACATTCAGAATCTCCATCACAATAACGGGACTTAGGTAAAAAATATTTTATTTCCTGATTTTCAACAGTTTTAAAAACAGATCAAGAAAAAAGGTATTTTGATTGATTCCTGAGAATTTTTCCGCCCCGGGGCCAAATGAAAAAACAGGTACCATTACTGCCGAGTGGCCCGGAGTCGAGAATTTTACAGTAATTGTCTGTTCCTTTTCGTTGCCTCCGGGTATTGTAAGTCCTCCGGTTTCATGATCGGCAGTAACCAACACCAGGGTTCTCCTGTCCTGTTTTGCAAATTCCAGTGCAACTCCTACAGCTTTGTCGAAGTCAAGTGTCTCAGTAATGACGTAATCAGCGTTGTTCTCATGACCGCCCCAGTCGATCTGTGACCCTTCTACCATAAGGAAAAATCCATCTTTATCCTTGCTCAGCGTTTCAATTGCCTTCCATGTCATCTCTTCAAGTACCCCTTCTCTTCCTTCCATAACTGTTGGCATATGTTCTTTTGCCAGTAATCCTGCAATCTTATCTGAGGTTGAAGTTTTCATGTCATCAAGGTTATATACAACATCAAAACCCTGTGACTGAAGGTCGACAGTGAGATCCTTTCCGTCTTGTCTATTGCGAAAATGATCTACACCTCCCCCTATGAACACATCGATTGTACCTTTCAGATAATCTGCTGCAATAGCCTCATAATTATTGCGGCTTTCGTTGTGGGCAACAAATGATGCCGGAGTGGCATGCGTAACAGCACTTGTGCTGACTACTCCTGTTGCCATTCCATGTTCGTGGGCAATGTCAATAATCGAAGGCACTATCGTCTTGTCAGGAGCCATTCCTATCATTCCATTATTTGTCTTTATCCCACATGAAATAGCAGTTCCCCCTGCTCCTGAATCCGTAACATAGTTGTCAGCTGATCTGGTAATGCTGAATCCGGAGAAAGGAAATTGTTCCATATAAAGCGGCTGTGGATTTACTGACATGGCAGCATACACTTGTGCATCACCCATTCCATCACCAATAAGCAAAATTATATTCCTTGGTCTTTTTGGCGGGCCTGCATAACTTTCATTTGTTGTAATAATGCTGCCTGTGAAAAGCAATATTAAAATAAGAAACAGATTTATTAATTTTTTCTTCATATCAAAATTTTTTAAGCTTAAATAGTACGATAATATATTAACAGCAAACATACTCATTTAGTTGTGCCAAACAGCAGGATTTTTTCTTTGGGGATCCTTTCAGTTACCCATTTTTCTGGCACTATCTTCCAGTTATTCAAAGGCATAGGGCTTATAGTCTTATTTGTTTCTATAGTCTTAAGTATATAATATCTCAGGTCCCTGTCAGTTGAAGTAATAAGCCTTTCGCGCAATGTGGCCTGATCTATTCCGGCTCCTGCAGTAAGATGTCCGCCGCCGCCGTTTCCCCTGTATGAATTTATTGCTGCTTTATAGATTTTTTGTTTTTCAAAAGGCCGGCCATCGGTAAATGAAATGATATTTATCCTGCTGCCAGATGGTTTACTAACATCTACAATATATTCCAGACCAGCTCCGGAATCAAAATTGTAAGAGGCATTTGCTAACCATGCCCTGCCGTCTGTCAGAACAGGTTTCCCGTTATTGCCGAGACGGTACTTTAACAGGTAATCATCAGGATCCTCCATAGTGTTAAGCCATTCTGAATAAGAATATTCGAGATATTTCAAGATCTCTTCTCCTGTCATACTCATAGTATACAGCATGTTCTCATACCGGTATAGTTTGAACATATCTCCCACTGTTACAGGTCCTTTGGCAATAGTTACATCGAATGACAATGGAGCGGCAAAGGAGACATCAGCACCTGTGATATCAAGCTGTATTGAATGGATCATATCCGTGAATGCTGAGGACCCGAAATATGAATCACGAGATGTAATCGCTTCAGGCAAGTATCCGATTACCCTTGTGACATACTCCTTTATTGTTTTTTCATGTTCTTTAAACCTTTCAATAAAATCTGTATCGCATTCCAGTTCATTAACCCTGATAAGCTGTCCCGAAATTGTTTTTTTCGTTGTCCGGAAGAAACCTTTTGATGACAGAGTGATATCAGCTTGGGCAATATACTGCGATCTGCTTCCTCCATTGAGAATAAGAACTGTATCACCTGCAGAATTTATAAATTTCTCGTTTGCAGGTCTGTGATCATGTCCACATAAAATAATATCAAATCCCGGTACTTTCCACGCAACAGCTGAAGTTCCATTTTCATTTAAAGAATCATCCAGCTTGTAATTTTCGTTTGCGGTATTCCATCCTGAATGAAACATGCCAACTACAATATCAGGTTTTTGTTTCAATATTTCAGGCATCCAGAGTTTTGCCGTCTCGACCATATCCCTGAATTCAATACCTGAATAAAGTTCTTCAGGCAACCAGGTCGGAATAGCAGGTGTGATCATACCAAGCACAGCGACACTGATATTCTCTTTCTCCAGGATGACATAAGGTTTAAAATATGGTTCACCGCTTTCAACATCAACAGCGTTAGCTGCCAGAAGCGGGAAATTAAATTCTTTAACCAACCGGTCATAAACTGAATGGCCAGCCTCAATATCATGATTACCGACAGTACAGGCATCATAGCCTATCCAGTTCATGGCTTCAGACAAAATATGCGGTGATGTTGTATCAATAAAATTATAATAATATACAGCAGGCTGTCCCTGAAGATTATCTCCGTTATCAAGCAGGAAAACTGTATTTTCAGAGTTCCTTAGTTCTTTAACATACCCTGCGGTTCCGGCAAGTGAAGCATCCAGAGGCTCATTTTCGATAAAATCCCAGGGAAGAATCACTCCATGGAGGTCAGTAGTTTCAAGAATTGAGATATCTTTTGTGTCGGGAGTAGTACATGCTGTAAGACACAAAATAATTCCAAGCAGTAAGCTGACAAATTTGGCTTTCATATATTATTTCTTTTACGTCATAAACATATGAAAGAATATTTATTTTATTCATATGTAATACTTATTTTAAATCTATACAGGTAGCGAATTGATATATTTGTATAATTATTTGGAAATTATGGTTCAAACCGGTCTGGAAATAATAAGAAACAAATTTCCTTCTCAGTTAAAAGGAAAAAGGATTGGCGTTTTATGTCATGCACCAAGCATTACGTACGATTTCGTGCACATAACAGATTTCCTATTCCGGAGGAATGACTGCCGGTTGTCTGCCTTATTTGGTCCGCAACACGGCCTTTTCGGACAGACCCAGGATAATATGATAGAGTGGGAAGGTGCCATTCATCCGGTTTTTGATATTCCGGTTTACAGTCTATATGGCAAGAACCGTAAACCCGAATTTTGGATGCTCGAAGACATTGATGTTTTACTGATTGATTTGCAGGATATTGGAGCCAGACTTTATACATATATCTGGACAGTAAAGTTATGTATTGAAGCATGCTGTGAAGCTGATATTCCTGTCTGGATACTTGACCGGCCGAATCCTGTGGGGAAGCTTCCCTGTGATGGTCCTGTGCTTAAGGAGGAGTTCTTTACATTTGTCGGAGGGGCTTCAATACCTTTATGCCACAGGATGACTATCGGTGAGATGGCTATATGGCTGAAAGAGAATTATTATCCACGCTGCAAGCTCAAAATAGTATGGCTGAAGGGCTGGAAAAGGTTTTCCATGTATGATGAAACAGGACTCCCCTGGGTTTTACCATCACCAAACATGCCAACAGTACAGACTGCAACTGTTTACCCTGGAATGGTTCTTACCGAAGCTGTAAATATTTCGGAAGGGAGAGGAACGACTATCCCTTTCGAGTTATTTGGAGCACCCTTTATAGATTCTGAAAAACTGAAAAAGAATCTTGATCAGCGCCAGATTACAGGGTGCGTCTTCAGGATCCACAATTTTATACCCACTTTCAACAAATATTGCGGCGAACTTTGCAATGGGCTCCAGATCCATATAACTGATATAACCGCTTATCGCCCGGTTGCAACTGCATTGGAGATTTTTGATGCTGTAATGGAATTATTTCCGGAAGAGTTCAAATTCAATCTGCCGCCCTATGAATATGAGTATAACCTTATGCCTTTTGACA
>CAZKWD010000078.1:0-8378 GCA_964556175.1 uncultured Rikenellaceae bacterium | reverse complement strand
TCAGCAATCAAATCAAAGCCGGGGAGGATAATGTACTGGCTGTGAAGATCTATCCACTTGATTACCCCGGTTTACCCTCTACCGAACAGCTTGAGGCTCTTGGTGATTTTTATCCAAACGGCGGTCCTACAGGCGATATAGGTAAGAATGTAACTATGCTCTGTTCTGTCGGCTGGGACTGGATACCGCCAGTCCGTGACCGCAACATAGGTTTATGGCTCCCAGTATATCTGCGTACTACAGGGGGTGTAACATTCAGTAATCCAAAGCTTGTTACCGAACTTCCGGAACTTCCGGATACAAGTGTGGCTGAACTTTCACTGAACCTGACACTTGTTAATCACACAAAAACTGACCAGGATGGTAATCTGACAGTTACTATCACACCTGAAAACTTCAAAGGTCAGAGTATTAAATTTTCAAAGACAGCTGAAATTGCAGCCGGAGAATCATTGAGTCTGACTCTTGACGGATCAAATACAAAGGAGATGACCATTCAGGATCCTGTGCTCTGGTGGCCAAACGGCCATGGTAACCCAAATCTCTACAATATGAGGCTCCAGTACTCAAATAGTACAGGTATTGTCAATGATACATCATTCATATTCGGGATCAGGACAGTCTCTACAAAAGCAGTAAATGTTAAAAACTCGTGGCGCCGCGATTTCTACGTCAACGGCTACAGGGTACATCTTACAGGCGGTGCATGGGTGCCTGATATGATGCTTAACCGGGATGCAATACGGTATGACTATGAAATGCACCTGATCCGCAACTCAAATGTCAACCTGGTTAGGATATGGGGTGGGGGTGTAACTCCTTGTGATGAATTCTTTGAAGCTGCTGACCGTTATGGCTTGCTGGTATGGTCCGACTTCTGGATAACCGGCGATACACAGGGCGAATTCAAGGGTTCTCCTGACTGGCCTCTTGAGGGCGAAGTCTTTAAAAGGAACGTGGTAAGTACGATTTACCGTATAAGAAATCATCCCAGCCTGCTGGTATGGACAGGTGGTAATGAGGGACATGCCAGAAGAGAGCTTTACGATTTTATGAGGAACAGCATTATTGAGCTGGATGGAACACGGCCCTTCATACCCAGCTCATCAGGTTTTGCAAGGCTGCCCGAAGGATGGCCCCAGGCATGGCCCGATAATCAGCCGACAGGTGTATACAGCGGAGGTCCCTATACCTGGCAGGATCCTGCAAGCTATTATACCCGGGCAATAGCAGGCAGAGACTGGGTGTTCAAGGATGAAACGGGCATACCATCGATGGTTCCTTATAATATTCTGCCTAAAATTATACCAAATCTTGTCTGGGATAAAAATTTACCATTTCCGCTGAACAATACATGGGGCTACCATGATGCTGCAACAGGAAACGGAAAATGGAACCTTTATTATAATGAAACGCTTAAAAGATACGGGGATCCTGTTTCAATAGAGGATTTCTGTGATAAAATGCAGTTGATGAATGCAACAGGTTATCAGGGAATTTTTGAAGCTGCAGGACATAAGCTGAACGATATCGGCGGTGTAATGCTTTGGAAATTAAATGCTGCTTTCCCAAGCGTGGTATGGCAGGTTTATGACTGGTACCTTCAACCCAATGCCGGATATTATTTTATGCAGAATGCATGCGAACCCGTTCATATCCAGCTTAATCTGAATAACCATAAAGTCACTATTCTCAACAGGACCTACAAAGCGGTAAAAAGCCTGACTGCAGATGTCCAGGTATACAGCATGGATTCGAAGTCATTATTTAAGGAGGAGGTATACTTCAGCCTGTCTCCGTCAGAAGTAAAAGAGACAACTTCCCTCTCCGGGGTGCTTAAAAAGAATAATGGAATCACCTTTGTTGTACTTAATCTTAAGAATGCAGATGATGAAAATATATCACATAATGTGTACTGGTTATCACCTGACAACGATTATAAGGCAATTAACAATTTACCTGAATCTAATGTATTGATGAATGTTTTTGAAACTGAAAATCCGGAAAAAGAAAAAGAATGGTCAGTCTTGCTCACTAATAAAAGTGATAAACTGGCTTTCTTTACGCGTTTGCAGCTCATGTCGAATGGAGAGGAATTATTACCCAGTTACTGGTCGGGAAATTATATTATACTGGCACCTTCAGAAAAAATTACACTCACAGTCACTTGCCCGGCAGCTGTTTTGATGGATAAGGAGCCATATATAAGGATTTCCGGATGGAATATTAAGGATTTATCTTTACAACACTGAAAAATGTTGGCATTAGGGATTGATCTTGGAGGTACCAAACTGACATCGGCACTTTTTGATGAAGCAGGGAATATATTCACAAAGGAGACAGAGAGCCTTGGTGACAGGAAAGGACCAGAAGTAGGAGAATTGATTTCTTCGCGGATATCAAGCATCAAAAAGTCTGCTGAACGACAGGGTAATAAAATTGAAGCTGCCGGAATATCTGTTCCGGGGATAAGCTATGTTGGCTCAGGAAGAGTATGGGCTCCAAACATCCCGGGATGGGAGGACTACCCGCTCATGGATGAACTGAAAGCAGCCTGCCCCGATATTCCTCTTACAATCGACAGTGACAGGGCATGTTATATCCTGGGAGAAGTGTGGAAGGGGAATGCGAAAGGATGCCGGAATGCCGTATTCATGGCAGTGGGTACCGGTATCGGAGCAGGGATACTGATAAATGGAGAGGTGCTTCGCGGCAGCCATGATATTGCCGGTGCAATAGGATGGATGGCGCTAAGCAGGCCATTTTCAGATAAATATATCGATTGCGGGTGCTTTGAACACTATGCTTCGGGTGAAGGTATAGCCAGAGTCACGAGAGAAATTTTAGAAAAGGAGATTGATTATTCCGGTGAACTGCGAAACATCGATCCAGGGGAAATAAGCTCATATGATGTCTTTACAGCTTATCAATACAATGATCCAGTCGCAAAAAAGGTTATTGAATTATGTGTTGGGTACTGGGGAATGGCCGTGGCGAACCTGGTGAGCCTGTTCAATCCTGAAAAGATCATTCTGGGTGGAGGTATTTTCGGACCGGCAATACCATTAATACCGGCTATCAGGGAAGAGGCTGTAAAATGGGCACAGCCGGTGAGCATCAACCAGGTAGCCATTGAACAATCAGGGTTGGGAGGAGAGGCAGGAGTTTACGGAGCAGGTTACATGGCGTTAAAATCTATATCACAAGTTGGTTAGAATTCAGAAACATTTCAGATGTATAGTAAAAGAATAGTATTCATGGCATCCTGTCTGGGAATGCTGCTATTCGGGATAGTGCTTATCACTCTTGGATCAGTGATCCCCGACCTTAAGACAAAGCTGCAGCTTAATGAAATATCTGCAGGGACTCTGTTTTCCATCCTGCCTTTCGGGGTCCTTGCCGGATCGATGATTTTTGGTCCTGTGGTCGATAAATTCAGTTACAGGATACTGCTTACCCTTTCATGTGCTATTATGTGCGGGGGATTTCTGGGTATTGGATTTACATATTCACAGGGAGTGTTGAAATTATGTACTTTCCTGATAGGATTTGGAGGCGGGGCAGTAAACGGGGCTACGAACGCTCTCGTTTCTGATATTAGCGAAAAGAACAAAAGCGCCAATCTCAGCCTGCTTGGTATGTTTTTCGGCATAGGGGCGCTTGGGATGCCCCTGGTTCTTGGGATACTGAGAGATCTTGCAGGTTTTGAAATAATTCTTTCGGCAGTGGCAGCTTTGACACTGGCTGCAGGATTACTTTTTATCCTTATTAAATTTCCTCCATCGAAACAACCTCACGGATTTCCTGTTGCCCGAAGCCTGGGTATGCTAAAAGATGGTTTCCTGTTACTGATAGCATTCTTCCTTTTTATTCAGAGCAGCTTTGAAGGGATACTGAATAACTGGACAACAACATACCTGATTGAGGATATGATGATACCGCAAAGTAAAGCACTCTATGCACTTTCATCCTTTGTAGCGGGTATGGCTTTGATGCGGCTTCTGATAGGAAGTGTTTTAAGAACACTGACAGAGAAGAAATTGTTGCTTATTTCATTAGTAATTATCCTTGCAGGATTGATTTGTATGAAATTCGGCAATTCTACAGTTGCAGCATTTACAGGATTAATAATACTGGGTGCCGGCCTGGCTGCAGGCTTCCCGGCGATGCTGGGAATTACCGGGAACCGCTATGCCGAATTATCAGGAACAGCATTCAGCCTGGTCCTGTTCATTGCGCTGCTGGGTAACATTTCCGTAAATTACGGGATGGGCATTATTGCCAGGAATTTTGGTATCCATCACCTCACAAATGTTGCTATTATACTATTTATCATAATGATATTGCTTTATATCTTTATATTCAGAAAAAATAAATGTAAAAACAACACTTAATAATTTATCAGATATGCTTGCAACACAATGGCTCAATAATGTACGGGAGATAATGACCCGTATTGAAGAAACACAAACTGAGAACATAAGGAAGGCTGCCGAAGCAATGGTCGATACGATTGAATGCAAACGCTGGGTTCATACCTTCGGCTGCGGACATGCAACATTACCGGTGGAAGAAATGTATCCCCGTATCGGAGGATTTGTTGGTTTTCACCCTATGATAGAACTGCCGCTCACATTCTTTACCCGGATAACGGGTGAAATGGGAGTCCATCAGTTTATTTTCCTTGAGCGTGTAGAGGGATATGGAAAGGAAATAATGAAGGGTTATGACTTTGATAAAAGGGATGTTATGTGGCTTTTTTCACATTCCGGTGTGAATAATGTGAATATTGATATAGCTCTTGAATCAAAGGGAAAAGGAATGAAAGTAATTGTGTTCGGTTCGGCAGCCGAGGCTAAAGGAAAGAAGACAAGGCATTCATGCGGGAAAACTATCTTTGACCTGGCAGATATTGTCGTTGATACATGCGCTCCGCTCCAGGATGCTTCGGTAACCCTTAAGAACCATGTGGATAAGATCGGACCGGTATCCACTATGGCATTTGTCACATGTGTCTGGATGACAATAACAACTGTAGCTGAAATACTGGCCGACAGAGGAGTGAAATTATATATTCACCCATCTCATAATGTGGCTGGTAATGGTAGCGAAAGAATACGTCTCGATGAGGCTCTGGCAGAATACAAAAGAAGAATTACAGGTGTCTGATATTAACGATTATTTAAAGATACCTTTCATCTGTTCTTCATAATTGAAAAATATATTTGTGATCAGAGTTTCTTAAGTAGAAAAACATCACCTGTTTATGATGAATCGGAAGTCGTGCAATTACTCTCTTATGACCGGGATACTGGCAGTTTTATTCTCAGGCTCTTTAAATGCGCAGGAAGACACACTATCTGTCTTACAGGTTCAGGATATGGAATTTGTTGAAGAACCTGTTTCACCACATTCATTATATACAGGTATCGGGTTAGGCAATAATATGGTTTATATGGGTTCATCGATATCTCAGGATAAACCCTACTATTACGGTAGTCTGACCTATGGTTTCAAAGAAAAACTGTATGCATCAGTCTCTTCGTTTCACCTCGCTGCATATAATCAGTTCCTGGCTTTTAATACATTCTCATTAAACTATAGTCAGACATTTAACTCATGGTTCGATATTTCTTTAAGTGTATCGCGATACCAGGTTAACAATGAACTGACTGACACACTTTTCATCAGTTTTGTATATGGAGATCTTACGTTTGGTCTTGACTGGAGAATTCTCTACTCAAAACTATCAGCAGGAGGTATCTTTTCGGAATCCTCGGGTGCCTATTTTCAATTAAGGAATTCGAGGTATTTTGAGACTCCCATGTTCTTTAATGGTAAAGCAAATATTTCATTTGACCCTTATGTTAATATGTTGTTCGGGACACTTACCGAAACAATAACATCAAGCGAAACCACAATCGGAATCACACAACCCTACAGCTCAAAGAAAACATCAGGAAGAAATTCCTCAGGAACGACGACAAGGGAATTCTTCAGTCTTATGGAAGTCGATCTGGGAATTCCGGTTGCATTTACAATGGGTAAAGTCACTATTGAAGCTGAACCTGGATTTATTCTTCCTCTTTATTCCGAAACCGATCCAAATAATCCTAAAGGATTTTCATTCCTTTTAAGCTGTTATCTCAGGATTTTTTAATTTTTGTATGGTCCTGATATCAAACACTTTTAAGTAATTCCATTCCGAATCCCGGCTCTGAAGAGGGGATAAGCTTACCTTTTTTAAGTTTATATCCTGTAAGATCAACCTCATCAGAGCTGCATGTAACTCCCTCAATAGTTGCAGTGCTTCCAAAGGCTCCTGCAAGATGAGAGATATAGTTGGTTTTGATTGCGGAACCCCAGGCATGAGGGGAGGCAAGAAGACCCATAAGCTTTATTTCCTGAATAAGTTTAATCCATCCGGTAAATCCCGTGCTTACAATATCATGCAGGAATACATCGATAATCTTCTGGGCGCCAAGCTGTCTCAGCACTGCTTCATCCGGGCTTGCTTCCCCGTCAGCCAGAAGAGGATCCATGTTATGAACCCTGAGCCATGAGTATAACTTTACATAATCTTCAATGGTTTCATGAAAGGGTTCCTCGATCCAGAAGAGCAGGGTTCCCTCAATACCCTCCATATATCTCAGAAACTCATCAATTGTAAAGCCGTTATTCCCGTCCACAAGGATGTCACAATCAGGGAAGTTTTCTGCTACAAGCTTTGTGATCTCAATGTCTCTCTTCATCCCCTTTTCTTTTTCCATCCACTTGTTTCCCCGTCCGATCTTAAGCTTAAACTGCCTGTAACCCAACTCATAATCCTGACGGCATTCTTCCAATATCTTATCATGACCTGAAGGATTATTTTCAGGTTCAAGATCATCGAAATAGATCATCCCGCTGTAACATGAATGCCTCTCCGGCCTCCTTTTACCAAGAAGCTTATAAACAGGCTTTTTAAGAATCTTCCCGGTAAGGTCGAAAAGAGAAAAATCAAAACATTTTATTTCCGGCATCGTTACCCCGCTTGAGGGAACGATCAGATCAGAAACAGACTTGTCTTTTATCAGTTCAAATTTTTCAGCAATTGCTTGTTGTGATCCTTTATTCAAACCCCACCCTGAAGCTCCCTGGTCACTATACAATATGTGTATGGCCTCTTCGGTCCATTTTCCATGGATGCCTAGTGTGGAATTCTTACCAACGGGGCGGGGATAATCAAGCCTTAGTGTTGTGAATTTAATATCTGTTACCTTATGATACTGAAGATCCGAATATTTGCGGATCCCGGCTGTTGCCGGCAGCTCACTTACAATAATACCTGCGGTCGCTCCAGCTCCGGCAAGTCTGATAAACTCTCTTCTGTCCACTAAAAATACTTCTTAAATTTTTCGCCTGTCTTAAAATAAGTATACCGTCCGGCATCCTCACCTGCAAGATGAACGGAGTCACCATCAGTCTCATATGTACTGTGCTCTCCGGCTACCTGCGAAAAATAGACGGCAAAACTTTTTACCTTGAAGATTATATGATCTCCAACACGCAGATGACCTTTACATTTTGGACATATAAAATCGTTCATTTTTCACCTCCTTTTTAAGTGGATGATAGTAAACCTTAATGTAAAGTTAAGAAATTGGGTATTTTATTTCTGAAATCCAAAGGAAATTTCTTTTATCAGGAGAGAAAATAGAGATACAATTTTTCACCACGGAAAACATGGATTGACACGGATTATTTACTCTGTGACCGTTCAGTGTTAATCCGTGAAATCCGTGGTTTATTTTTTATAAATGTGTAATTTTATGATTATGTTTTAACAGATATAAACTGATTAAGATGAAGCATTTTCTATTCTTTTTGATTCTATTAAACTTCATAAATCTTAATGCACAGATGAACAAGGCAAGGGATTATGGCATAACAATAGGCATACTCAAAACAGGCGAAAATAACGCTATTACAGATGTTCCGGGAGTTAAGGTAGGGCATGTTACTGTGATCTCCGGTGATTCAATAAATACAGGAGTAACAGCAATATTACCATATCAGGGAAATATTTTCCAGAACAAGGTACCTGCGGCAATTCATATCGGGAATGGCTTCGGCAAGCTTACAGGGTATCCACAGGTTGAAGAACTCGGGAATATTGAAACCCCGATAATTTTAACAAATACACTCAGTGTTCCGGTAGCTGCAGATGCCTTGATTGATTATACCCTGCAATTTCCTGAGAACAGAAATGTGAGGAGTGTTAACCCTGTTGTTGGTGAGACAAACGATGGAGGATTGAATGATATACGGGGGCGACACATTACGAAAGAGCATGTTTTGCAGGCAATTGCTGTTGCGGAAACAGGACCTGTAAAGGA
>CAZKWD010000077.1:0-8464 GCA_964556175.1 uncultured Rikenellaceae bacterium | reverse complement strand
TAGATATTGAATTCCTTACCCTCTTCATCTTTCATGAGTATCCTTACAAGGTGAAGATACTTCATACTGTTAAGCTGAGCGCCGCAGATAGGACAGTTATAAACATATTCTTCCCCTTCCTTGATCTCAAATGACGGATGCGTGGTGGAAGTATAGTTCCCTAATTCGGGATTCAGGTAAACCAGTCCTCTCTGAGTACGGTCATGGATATTCGTGGCAGCAAGAACTATGGAAGTCTTTACATTAAGATGCCCCTTGCATACTTTACAAAGATATTCTACAGCCATAATACGTCTCCTATAAATTTATTTGATTAATAATTTTATCAGCATTATTTCTAACAAGATATGAAATATTTTCGCCGAAATCAATTTTTTCAGGCTGAATCCCGAGGATATAAACAGGCATATTGAAGAAATCCGACAACCTGTTTAACGAAATGTTGTGAGTATTAAATGTTATATCCTGTATCTGATTTAATTCCAGTAATTTAAATGTACCCGGATCGGATTGCAGTTCCATACAATCAAGAAGTACGAGTAAATCAGGCTTAAGGCTGTTTATTTTGCCAATGTAATTTTCAATGCTTGTTTCAACCGTCAGTGATGCGATATTGTCCCTGTTTTTTATCCGGTTGCTTATATAAACACCAACGCCGTCATCTCGTTTTAGAAGATTACCAATACCGACAAAAAGAATTTTCTTGTCTTTTTGGGAAAGTAGATGATCCAGGCTCTCAAGCACCTCTGTACAAGTATTTCACAAGGATTTGCCTCAGACAGTTCGGACAAATGATATTGAACATGTCTTTTCTCTTGAGGTCATCCCGTATTTCAATATCAACATCCTGTCCCTCTGCCAGTTTTAATTTTTCATTAAGGAGGTTCAGGTTAAGAATAGAAGAGAATGCTTTTGGACCAAGCTTTCTGTGCATATAATACAGATGTTCTTTTGTTGTTATAACAGCGCCGCAGTTCTCGCATATAAGAAGTTCCTTCTCCTGGTATTCGACATTAGTCTGCCTGTCGAAGGTAGCAATGTCGTAGATCTTATCCGATAATTTAACTCCTTTTCCTGTAATGCAATGTTCCTGACACAGTCCGCAAAAAATACATTTGCCGTAGTCTCTTTTGATTATCCTTACACCTTTTTCCTTATCATCAGTGACTGTAATAGCGTAGGAAGGACAAACATTTGCACAGGTTTCACAACCGACACAGTTATCATTGTCCACAACAGGTTTACCCCTGTAATTCTCAAAAGGTACATGAGGCTTTGCAGGGAATTTTGAGGTATATGCCGGAGTTACAAGCGATACGACTGCCTCTTTAAGCTCTCTTATCTTAGGGTATTTCATTTTACTACCTCCTTATAATCATCTTTAACGCTTTTATCGTAAAGTTTTGTGCCGAAATGATAAGCACCCCGTATAAGAGCATGTGCTGCCACAGTTGAGCTGAAGAACAGTATTGGGATCGCTATCAGAGCTTTAAATCCGGCGTCGTTTAGTCCATAGTGAAAGATGACAGCAAGAAGAATACTGCAACAACCTAGTGTAACACATTTTGTGGCCGACTGAAGCCTGTTATAAACATCCGGAAGACGTATTAATCCAATACATCCGAAGATGTTGAACAGTACACCTATGCATATTAATATAATTGTAATCATATTACTCATTTAATTTTTTCCCGCTAAGGTATTTTGCCAGTGTCAGTGTTCCGATAAAGCTCAGAATAATCCATGCTATGCCGATGTCGAGGATGAATGATTTTTCAGTTTGTATTGATATTATAGCACATATACCGACTACCAGGATTCCGAATATGTCAATTCCCACCATCCTGTCAGGAATTGTTGGTCCGCGTATTATCCTGTAGAGACAGACAGCACTCAGCCCTATCTGGATATAAAGCAATATTGTAAGGAAATCAGTCATTCCGCAAATCTTTTAATGTATTTCTCAAATTTTCCTGTAATCCTTTTGGTATAGACAGCAGGATCTTCGGAACTTACATAAATCCAGTGAATATAAAAGTCATCATCGATAATGTCAACGGTTATCGTACCAGGTGTCATTGTAATAGAGTTGGCAAGCATTGTTTTTGCAAACCCCGATTTTAATGTTGTTTTTACTTTGACAATGCCGGGTCTAATCGGCATTGCAGGATGAAGTACCCTATATGCAACATCAAAATTAGCTTTTATACAAGCCCAGATGAAAATTACCAGATAGACAAGAAACCAGAAATAACGTTGTGGTTGAAGGAATTTATAAACTCTATGGAAATAATATTTTGCAAAGATTATAGAGCATATAACAGCTGCAACAGAGCCGACAATAAGATTAGGGACAGTGAATCTGAAGGTTATGAGCAACCAGAAGATCAGGGATAATATGAATACTGCTACATATCTCATTTTACATGCCGGTTATAATTGAAGAATACTTAGAAGGATCCATTAATATATCAGTTGCCGGGGTCAGGATCATATCTCTTATTCCCGGGAAGGCCAGTATACTTAGAAGAAGACAAAAAATACTCAGGATGATCATGCTGAACAGCATCGGGAAAGGAACTTCCTTGATCTTTATTTTTTCCACTGTGTCAGCTTTGTTGAAAAAGGCATACCGCTGAAATTTCATGAATGAAGCCAGAGTTATTATACTGACAATAACTGCCAGAAGCGCCAGAAGGTAAAATCTCGCCATAATGGCTGCAACAATGATAATCAGCTTGCTGAAGAATCCATTGAACGGTGGTATGCCGGAAATTGACAGAGATGCAACAAATGAAGTTGCAGATGTAACAGGCATTGATTTTGACAGCCCGCCCATTTCCTGCAGATTACGTGTGCCGGTAGCATATTCTATAGCACCGGCATTCAGGAATAATAATCCTTTAAATGCTGCATGGTTAATCAGATGAAAAATACCACCGGCTATTGCCAGGGCAGCAATTTCAGTCCTGACACCTCTTGAAATAAGTATCATCCCGATGCCAACCGACAGAACAACATATCCCATCTGACTTATGCTGTGATAGGCCAGCAGCCTTTTTATATCCCATTGACCGATTGCAAGAAAAACCCCGACAACCATAGATAATGTTCCCAGAGTGGTAATAAGAATGGCCATGCCTTCACTTATAGCAAACATATTGAAGAAGAGCCGTATGATGACATATATACCGACCGCTTTTATGAGTACTCCCGACAACATTGCGGAAATTGGCGATGGTGCCGATGAATGTGCATCGGGGAGCCAGGCATGAAAAGGCATTATAGCAGCTTTCAAGCCGAATCCGCTTAATAGCAGAATCTGAACCAGGAGATAATATTTTCTGTCATATCCCGAGCTGAAAACATTTTTTATATCAGCAATATTGAGAGTTTTTGCATTCCAATAAAGGAATGCTATTCCTGTCAATATCAGGAATGAGGCAAGTCCGCCCAGAACCTGGTACTTGAATGTTGCCTCCAGCTCATTTTTCTCAACTCCGAATGCAACAAGAGCATAAGAAGAAATAGCGGAAATTTCGACAAAGACAAAAATATTGAACATATCCCCGCTTAGAACCACTCCATTCATGCCTGCAATCATCAGGCAGAAAAGTGAATAGAAATTATTTTCTGCAGTATACCTGCTTATATAAGATATAGAATAGAATACTGACAGGAAACCGATGAGGTTTATGACACAAAGGACTATCGCCGTAAATCCGTCAAGGACCATATAAATACCAATAGGGATACTGTTCACGGCTTCCCATCCTCCGACTTTGTATACTGATACTTTATTGCCTGTAGTAAAAAGGAAATAGAAACTGACAGCAACCAGGAACAGAAGAACGAGAGAGGCAAGATATTTGTTCAAATGCCTGATAAAACTGCCAAGAATCATTATCAGGAAAGCTCCTGCGAGGGGAATAACAACAAATAAAGGTATCAGCGGATTCATAATTTATCCTCTTAAGTTTTTTATCTCTCTTATGTCAAAGGTCCCGTACTTCCTGTATATCCTTATTATTACAGCCATTATCATTGCTGTAGTAGCAAGTCCGATAACAATTGCCGTCAAAACCATTGCCTGGGGCAAAGGATCAACATATGTTTTAACCGGATCAGCAGGATCAACTATTGGGGCCACACCACCTTCTACATAACCAATAAGTGTAAAAAACAGGAAGATGCTGAATTCCATAATTGATAGTGAAATAGCAATCTTGACCAGGTTTCTTCTGGTTATTACTCCGTAGAGTCCTACAAGAAATAATATGAAGCACAATAAGTAAGTTATCATTCCGACATTTCTTCTTTAAATATTACCAGCGCTAAAAAGATTGAAAGTATAGAAGCGGCTACCTCAATACCTATAAATATATTATAAAGCGGCAGCATTCCGGCACTTACAAGTTCACCAAGGGTTCCTTTCGGGAGCCAGTTGAGGAAAAAGATCTTTGCTCCGAAGAGCATACCGGAAACAGCCAGGAAAGCAGCAATAAGAATGGCAAGGTTCTCATAGATCGTAGAGCCCGTCTCTTCCTTTGTCAGCTTCATAAAGTCGCTTCCATTGGCAAGGATCAGCAGTATGAAAGATCCGGCTATAAGAACACCACCGGCAAAGCCGCCACCCGGTGTAAGATGACCATGTATTATCACATAAATGCCGTAAAGAAATATCAGCCCTGCCATGAGCTGTGTCGTTTTCTTTACTATGATCGTCATTCCTTTCATTCTGATTATTTCTTTCCTTTAATTCTTAATATTGTAAGTACACCCAGCACAGCAGTAATAAGTACAGTTGCTTCGCCCAGTGTATCGTATCCTCTGAAGTCAAAGATCACACCCGTAACAAGGTTGGCACTCCCTGTTTTTGCAGTAGCTCCCTCAATATAATGGGAAGCCATGCGTAGAGTGCCATGTCCAAAAGCATCAAGAGTCTCTATTGAAATCTTGAAAAAGTAAAACAACACTACAACCAGTAATATTGCTGTAACTGATGATACATATCCCTGCACATCAGGCTTTGAAAACAACTCTTCTCTGGAGCTGTCAAGTACAACGGCCACCATTATAATGAGAGAGATTGTTTCAACAACTATCTGGACAATTGCCAGGTCGGGAGCCTTAAGAAGAAGGAAACAAATCACAAGTCCATAGCCTACAATACCGCATGCTATAACCGCTGAAAGCAGGTCTTTTGCATGTATTGCATATAATGCCCCAAGGATCATCAGGCCTGTTATTATGGATATGGTAATTTCCATTTAAGTCAGGTTATTTATATCATAATGAGCAACATAATAATCAATCCGGCACAAACCCAGATAATATAGCCTGTCAATACCCCTGTATGAGCATCGCTGAAAAGATGACTCACCCAGAGTACAAATTTCTTTGACAGGTCATAAATATCAAACCACTTCTCTTCAGCTTTCTTATATATCCACGAAAAGAACCTGAATTCTTCTATAGTCTTATAAAATTCAGGAGTGGCGTAACTTGTCTGTTCTTGGAATCTCTCTCCGCCAATAAAGCTATCCTCCCTTCTGAATTTTTTGATATTAAGAGCAAGATAAAGGATAATTCCAAGAATAAGCGAGATAACTACAAGGAGTGATACAAGTGATGAATTCCAGAATCCCATGAACTGGAATTCACCTGTAACCGGCATGAACAGCTTTGGAACCACGTAGTTCGTGGCAAATACCCCGAAGCCAACACAAAATAATGCAAGTACAGCCAGTGGCAACCACATCAAAACAGGAACCTCTTTTACATTTTGAAGAGAAGGTTTATCGCGGCTAAGGAATATGCCACCAATAAACTTGATAAAGCTTGCCAGGGTCAGGGTTGATCCAAGTACCGCCAGACCAAGCCATATTACCCAAAGTTTACTTGCAATGCCAGATCCTGAGCCAAAGTCAATAATTCCCTGGTATATCATCCATTTTGACGCAAATCCGTTAAGAGGAGGAACTCCGGAAATTGACATAGCAAAAATAAGAGCAGCAATGAATGTTACAGGCATTGCCTTTGAAAGTCCCCCGAGTTCATCAATGTTTTCTTCGCCGGTACGGTACTCAATACAACCAGCCGAAAGCAAAAGGCCGCTCTTATAAAGTGCATGATTAATCATATGGAAAAGACCAGCTGCAATACCTATCAACGATCCAAGCCCGAATCCCACTATCATATAACCTACCTGCGAGACAGCATGAAATCCCAGCAGCCGTTTATAATTATGCTGGATAAGGGCCATCATAACGGCTGTGATAATAGTTATCACACCTATGGACAGCAGCAGCAGTTTCATTCCTTCACTAAGAACAAAGATATTGGTGGTCATCCTTGCCAGGAAATATATTCCCAGCAGCTTGTCGAGTGAGGCTGGAAGAAGGGCTGATGATGATGCCGGAGCATCTTTGGCGTAATCGGGAACCCATGAATGGAAAGGAAAGGCTCCGGCTTTTGTAAAGCTGCCAACGAGGAGCGCCAGGAAGGCTGTTACTGAAAGAATATTGGTTGTGGGCAAATTAATAGAGTCGATGCTCAGTGTGCCGGTGAGCCTCCAAAGCATGGCTATGCCTATAATCATTATCGAATCTGATGCCCCGATTAGAATGAGTGTTTTTTTTGCAGTGGCAGAGCTCTCTTCATTACGACCCGGGATCAGCTTATAAAGGGTGATACCAAGTATTCCCCAGAAGGTAAGGAATAAAATAAGATTATCGGCCATTACTGCACCATAGGAGCAACCAATAGTGATAAGAAACCAGGGATAGTAATTTTTTACTTTTCCGGGTTTGATATAAACAAGAGAGTATAACAACAATAGTATTGCAAAAATGCTGATAAACAGTATTATAAGCTTACTTAGGTTATCGATTGTGAAGGTAAAATACTTTTCAGCACCCTGCAGAAGGTTTGATCCAAACAGTAATGCGCATGATTTTCCTAAAGTTCCGTCGAGTACAACCATCTGAACCGAGGAGCTGAATAATGAAAGGGTCATATATCCGGTCACCAGGCTTATCAGAAGGGCAAATATCCCTTTTGCTGTTATGAACTTATCAGGAATCAGAAACAGGAGAACTCCTGCAGCAAGAGGCACAAGTATCAGAAATTGCAGAAAACCGCAAACAGATGGCTGTGATATTATGGATATAAACTCATTCATTTCTGCCGGATAAGATTTTTCTTGAGTTCAGATGTTTTTTCTGATGATAGATTAATCAGGTCGTTCGCATTCCAGAGCTTCCTGCCCGATTTGTGATCATAGGCAACAGCCATACGTTCTGTACAGCAATAACACGGATCAACAGCTGCAAGTGAAATTGTTGCATCTGAAATTGTCTGGCCGATACATGATTTTTTGAATGTTGCAATATTGACGTAACTGGGAGCCCTTATTTTATGCCTTACAGGTGAGTTTGAACCGTCTGAGACCACAAAGTGAAACACTTCACCTCTGGGAGCTTCAGCACGTCCTGTACCGATACCTTCAGGTATCTCTTTTACAACGATGTTTATATCACCTTCCTTTGTTTTTTCGAGTCCATCCAGACACTGGTCAATAATGGATATTGATTCATACATCTCGAGAAGCCTGACCTCGGCTTTTGCAAAAACATCACCAGCCTCGGCTGTTATCACTTTCCAGTTCACAAGGGGGTATGCTGCATAGGGATCATCCTTTCGTATATCTATTGCTATTCCCGAAGCTCTGGCTGTCGGACCAACAGCGGCATAATCAATAATGTCCTGCTTTGTAAGAATGCCGACGCCTTTGGTTCTTGCATGTATTACAGGATCATCCATCACAGCTCCTGTAAGAACATCATTTTTCTTTTTGAACTCATTGATTGTTTTTCTTATGGCAGGTATCTTACTGTTCTCAATATCACGACGAACCCCTCCAACCCTGAACATGGCATAACTGTTCCTGTTCCCGGTGATCATTTCAAAGAGATCAAGTATGGGTTCACGGTATTTCCATGCCCACATAAATACAGTGTTGTATCCCAGAAAATGTCCGGCAAGACCAACCCAGAGAAGATGGCTGTGAATACGTTCAAGTTCACCGATGATAGACCTGATATATTTTGCCCTGTCAGTGATTTCCTTTCCCACAATCTCCTCAACGGCATTGGCAAAAGCAAAGGGATGCGATGTTGAACATATGCCGCAAATGCGTTCCACAAGAAAGAATACCTGCTCATAGGACTTCGATTCACTCAACTTTTCAATACCCCTGTGATTATATCCTGTTTCCCATTTAATATCCCTCACTATCTCTCCGTCGCAGAAGAGCTTGAATAACTCAGGTTCCTCCTGCAGCGGGTGATAGGGTCCGATTGGTATGAGTGTCTTTTTGCTCATCTTCTGCTCAGGTATTACTTAAACTCTTTCCTGTATGGATAAACGCCTTCTGCCCAGTTGCCTTCCGATATCAGCTTCT